>NZ_JBTMUR010000025.1:0-19544 GCF_054473855.1 Stenotrophomonas genospecies 3 | reverse complement strand
AGGTCGACACCTACCAACAGCCGCCGGAATCTGTCAGAGGCGGGGCGGTGTCGGAGTGCGGGGTGTCAGCCGCATGGATGCGGCTGCCAAGCCTACATGGACGTACTTGCGGCGTCCCCGCACTCCGACACCGCCCCGCCAATCCACGGAATGCCCGCTGTTGACGTTGACGTTGACTGCAGCAGGTGCAGGGCTGCAAGCCCTGCCGAAAAACCCTTACCGCACTTGCTCCTGCTTGCGCACGATCGCCATCGCGATCTCCAGCGACTGCTCGTAGTTCAACCGCGGGTCCACCGTCGAACGGTAGGCGCGCTCCAGGTCACGCTCGGTCAGTTCGCGCGCGCCACCGGTGCACTCGGTCACGTCTTCGCCGGTCAGCTCCAGGTGCACACCGCCCAGTCGCGTTCCCGCGGCCGCGTGCAGATCAAACGACATCTCCACTTCGCCACGCACGTTGTCGAAGCGACGCGTCTTGAAGCCATTGGCAGTGCTTTCGGTGTTGCCATGCATCGCATCGCACACCCACAGCACGCGGCGGCCATCACGCTTGACCGCATCCAGCAGCGGCGGCAGCTTCTCGGCGATCTGCGCTGCACCCATGCGGTGGATGAAGCTCAGTCGGCCCGGCTCGTCATGCGGATTGAGCACGTCGATCAGGCGCAGCAGCTGGTCCGGCGTCACCGACGGGCCGACCTTGATCGCAATCGGATTGCGCACGCCACGCAGGTATTCCACGTGCGCGCCATCGAGCGCAGCCGTGCGCATGCCGATCCACGGGTAATGCGTGCTCAGGTTCAACCAGCCCTGCTGGCGCGGCACCTGCCGGGTCAGCGCCTGCTCGTAGGGCAGCAGCAGTGCTTCATGCGAGGTGTAGAAATCGATGCGGTTGAGGTTGTGAACGCGGGCCCCGGCCAGGGTCTCCATGAAATGCACTGCATCGCCGATCGAGGCCACCATCTTCTGGTAGTCGGCGGCCAACGGCGAATGGCTCACCCATTCCAGGTTCCAGTACTCGGGGTGGTGCAGGTCGGCGAAACCGCCGTCGATCAGCGCACGCACGAAGTTCATGGTCATCGCCGAATGTGCATGCGCCTGCAGCATCCGATTCGGGTCCGGCAGGCGCGCCGCCTCGGTGAACGCCGGCGCATTGATCACATCGCCGCGATAGCTGGGCAGGGTCACGCCGTCGCGGGTCTCGGTATCGGCCGAACGCGGCTTGGCGTACTGGCCGGCGAAACGGCCGACGCGGATCACCGGCTGGCGCAGGCCATGCACCAGCACCAGGCTCATCTGCAGCAGCACCTTCAGCCGGTTGGAAATGGTGCCCGATTCGCAGTCGCTGAAGTTCTCCGCGCAGTCGCCGCCCTGCAGCAGGAAGCGCTTGCCTTCCTGCGCCTCGGCCAGCTGCTGCTTCAGCGCCAGGATCTCCCAGGAAGTCACCAGCGGCGGCAGCCGCTTCAGCTCGTGCAGGGCGGCGTCCAAGGCTACCGGGTCGGGATAGGTCGGCATCTGCAGCGCGGTCTTGCCTCGCCAGCTCTCCGGCGACCAGGCAGCGCCGGCGGCGGTCGCGGCGGGATCGGGCACGGGCGGAACGGCGGACAGGCTCATTGCAGACTTCCGGGATGGGGGGCGGTCATGGTCGCAGAGCCGGCCGCTGACGCAAAGGGCCGGTCCGGCCGACCTGCTCGCCTGAACGGCAGAGAAAGGCCGACGCCAGCGGCCAGATCCTGCATGGTCAGCCGCCCGGGACAGGCGCATGCTTTGTTATGGAGTAACACTTCCATGTCATGGACCGGCCCCTTCCACATCCAGCCGCCACCTCTCCCACCATGAAGCCCTTGCCCCTCGCTACCGGCATCACCTTCGCCCTGGCCCTGGCCAGCCTGCCCGCCCTCGCCTCGGCAGCCGACGACACCTCTTCGTCCGTCAAGGATCTGGATGCGGTCACCGTCCACGCCCAGCTCGACCAGGCCCGCAACACGCTGTCGCCGGACATCGGCAGCAGCCAGTACCAGATCACCGCCGAGGACATCCAGAAGCAGCCGCTGGGTGCCTCCGCACCACTCAGCCAGGTACTGCTGCAGGCCCCTGGCGTGGTCCAGGACTCCTATGGCGGCGTGCATGTGCGTGGCGACCACGCCAACCTGCAGTACCGCATCAACGGCGTGCTGCTGCCCGAATCGATCTCCGGCTTCGGCCAGACCCTGGACGCGCGCACCATCAAGAGCATCCGCCTGATGGACGGCGCACTGCCGGCGCAGTTCGGCGAGCGCACCGCAGCGGTGGTCGACATCACCACCCGCAACGGTGCCGAGCTGGGCAATGGCGGCAGCGCGGGGCTGACCACCGGCTCGTTCGGCAAGATCAATCCGAACGCCTCCTGGTGGGGCAACCAGGGGCGCTGGAGCTGGTTCCTGACCGGCAACTACGACCAGCATGAGGTTGGCCTGGAGAACCCCACCAACTCGCGCAAGCCGCTGCACGACGATACTCACCAGGGAAAGGCCTTCGCCGACCTCACCTACCTGGTCAACGACAACACCCGCGTGAGCGTGCTCGCCGGCTTCGCCAACAACCGCTTCCAGATTCCGGTCAATCCGGGGCAGACGCCACAATTCGGCTATCTCGATACCACCACCTTCGATTCCAGCCAGCTGGATGAGACCCAGCGCGAGACCACCCGCTTCGGCATGCTGGTACTGCAGGGCACGCTGGGCAGCACCGCCTACCAACTGTCGGCCGGGCAGCGCTACAGCGATGTGGCGTTCAACCCGGACGTCATCGGCGATCTGGTGTTCAGTGGCGTCGCCTCGCAGGTGCAGCGCAGCAACCGTGCCAACACCCTGCAGGCCGACTTCTCCACACCACTGGGCAACGACCACACGCTGCGCTACGGCTTGTACGGCAACTACGAGAACGCACGGGCCAGCAGCAACACCTCGGTGTTCCCGGTTGATGACGGCGGCCAGCAGTCCAGCACCACGCCGCTGCTGATTCCTGACCACAGCGCCTTCCATGCCAGCACGCTGGCGTTGTACGTACAGGATGAGTGGAAAATCGGCGACGACTGGACCGTCAACTACGGTCTGCGCGGTGACCGCTACAAGGCCTTCGGCCGCACCGAGGGCCAGCTCAGCCCGCGCGTGGGCGTGGTCTGGAATGCCAGCGACAGCACCACCGTGCACGCCGGCTACTCGCGTTACTTCACGCCACCGGCCAGTGAGCTGATCGCCAGCAGCGATATCGCCCTGTATGACGGCACCACCAACCAGCAGCCCAGCGGCGGCAACAACACGCCGCTGGCCGAGCGCAGCGACTACTACGACATCGGCGTCTCGCAGCAACTGGGCGAACACCTGACCCTTGGACTGGATGCGTACGACCGCCGCGTCGCCCGCCTGCAGGACGAAGGCCAGTTCGGCGCCGCCTACATCTACTCGACCTTCAACTACCGCCGCGGACACATCCGTGGCCTGGAGTTCAGTGCCGACTACAGCAACGGTCCGTTCAGTGCCTACTTCAATGCCGCGCTGAACAAAGCCATCGGTACGGATGTCATCACCAGCCAGTACAACCTCGATCCCGAGGCGCTGGCCTATGTGGCCAACCACTGGATCCACCTCGACCACGACCAGAAGCTGACCTCGTCGGGTGGCCTCAGCTATGCCTTCGCCGGGCACAACCGGATCGGGGCCAACTACGTGTTCGGCAGCGGCCTGCGTTCGGACATCGAGGGCGTGCCCAACGGTGGCGAGCTGCCGTCCTACCTGCAGGTGAACCTCAGCGCCGGGCACGACTTCAACGTCGACAGCGGCCATCCACTGCATGTGCAGCTGGCGGTGATCAACGCGTTGGACCGCAGCTACCAGCTGCGCGATGGCGGTGGCGTCGGCGTGTTCGCCCCGCAATGGGGACCGCGCCGCGGCGCCTACCTGAGCCTGCAGCAGGATTTCTGAGGTAGTGCCGGCCGCTGGCCGGCATCTACGGGAAAGCTGCCGTCGTTCACGAGGTTGCCGACCAGCGGCCGGCACTACCTTGCCTCAGCGCTTGACCTTGCGCAGCGACACCACCAGCGCCCACAGCGCCAGCAGCACGAACCACACGCCCGACCACATCGGCATGGTCAGACCCAGGAAGGTCCAGTCGATGTTGCCGCAGTTGCCGGTACCAGTCAGCACCGTGCGGAACACTTCCAGCGGCCCCATGGTTTCGCTCAGGAAGGCCAGCGGCGGGCCACAGGTGGACCCCATTTCCGGCGGCAGCATCTGCACGTAGACGTGGCGCGCGGCGATGCCCACGCCCACTGCGGCGGCAATGAACGCCAGCACGCCATAGGTCGCGCGTCCCGGGCGGTTGGACGGACCATGCAGTGCACCAATCAGGAACAGCAGGCCAAGCGCAGCGAAGGCCAGGCGCTGGAAGATGCACAGCGGACACGGCTCCAGGCCCATCTTCAGCTGCAGGAAGATCGCGTAGCCAAGCAGGCCCGCGCAGATCAGGAAGCCCAGGAAGAACTGGGCGCGGAAGGGCCAGCGCAGTGGATTCATCGTCAACGCTCGAATGGATCAGGCGCCAAGCGTAACCGAGAGTGCGCGCCATTCGAACCGCCACAGGTGACGCCTGTCGGAACGGTGTGGGTCAGAGCCCTGTCCTGCGGAAAGGAATCCGACCCCGGAAACGCAAAAGCCCGGCAGAGGCCGGGCTTTCGCTGTGTCGCATTGGATCGGTCCGATTACTCGGCCACTTCCTCGGCCACGACCGGACGGTCAACCAGCTCGACGTAGGCCATCGGCGCGTTGTCGCCAGCGCGGAAGCCGCACTTCAGCAGACGCAGGTAGCCGCCCGGACGGTTCGCGTAGCGCGGGCCCAGGATGGTGAACAGGTTGCCCACGGCTTCGTTGTCGCGCAGGCGGGCGAAGGCCAGACGGCGGTTGGCGACGGAGTCGACCTTGGCCAGGGTGATCAGCGGCTCGGCAACGCGGCGCAGTTCCTTGGCCTTCGGCAGGGTGGTCTTGATCAGCTCGTGCTTGAACAGCGAGGCAGCCATGTTCTTGAACATCGCTTCGCGGTGGGCGCTGGTACGGCTGAACTTACGGCCAGACTTCTGGTGACGCATGGTGATATTCCTTGGTTAATGATGAGACTGTGCGGATCGTTGTCGCCATCCTGGCGTTGCTGCGCGGACTGCGGTTGGTCCTGGCCACCCGTCCTGGGCGACCTGCCGCGCGAACCTGGGGTTCGTCGTGGCATGGTGTGTTGCGTTGAAGGCCCCACCGCGAACGGTGGAGCCTTCAGGCATTACCGATATCAGCCCAGCATGCCGTGGCTGGCGACACCGGCCGGCGGCCAGTTCTCCAGCTTCATGCCGAGCGACAGGCCGCGCTGAGCCAGCACTTCCTTGATCTCGGTGAGCGACTTCTTGCCCAGGTTCGGGGTCTTCAGCAGCTCCACTTCGGTCTTCTGGATCAGATCGCCGATGTAGTAGATGCTTTCAGCCTTCAGGCAGTTGGCCGAACGCACGGTCAGCTCCAGATCGTCGATCGGGCGCAGCAGCACCGGATCCACGCCGTTGTTGGCCGGCTTGGCCGCACCGCGGTCGCGGTGGGTGAAGTCACCGAACACCGACAGCTGGTCGCTGAGGATGTCGGCGGCGGTGCGCACGGCTTCCTCGGCGTCGATGGTGCCGTTGGTCTCGATATCGATGACCAGCTTGTCCAGGTCGGTACGCTGTTCGACGCGGGCCGCTTCCACGGCATAGGCGACGCGGCGGACCGGCGAGAACGAGGCATCCAGGACCAGACGGCCGATGGCACGGGTTTCTTCGTCCGGACGACGACGCGCGGCAGCCGGCTGGTAGCCGAAACCACGTTCGATCTTCAGACGCATGTTGATCGCCGTATCCTTGGTCAGGTGGCAGATCACGTGTTCGCCGTTCAGGATCTCCACATTGTGGTCGACCTTGATGTCGGCAGCGGTGACAACGCCCGGGCCCTGCTTGGACAGGGACAGGGTGGCGCTGTCGCCGGAGTGCATACGGATGGCCACGTCCTTGAGGTTCAGCAGGACTTCGAGCACGTCCTCCTGCAGACCTTCGACCGTGGTGTACTCATGCAACACGCCGTCGATTTCGACTTCCGTGATGGCGAAGCCCGGGATGGACGACAGCAGCACGCGACGCAGGGCATTACCCAGCGTATGCCCGTAACCCCGCTCCAAAGGTTCGATAACGACCTTTGCACGGGTGTCGGTAAGGCGTTCGATCTGCGGACCGCGAGGACGCAGAACCTGGTTGGCGGTAACCGTCATGTTGCGGGTTCTCCTAGTGAACCCCCGGCCGTCGCCGGGGGCTCTCCAATGTGAATTACTTCGAATACAGCTCGACGATCAGCGCTTCGTTGATGTCCGCAGGCAGATCCGAACGATCCGGAACAGCCTTGAAGATGCCGGTGAACTTCCCGGAATCCACTTCAACCCACGACGGGCTCAGGTCATGCTGGGCGGCGACGGTCAGGGCTTCCTGGACGCGCAGCTGCTTGGCAGCCTTTTCAGACAGAGCGATGGCGTCGCCAGCCTTGACCTGGTACGAAGCCAGGTTGACCGACTTGCCATTCACGGTGACGCCGCGGTGCGACACCAGCTGACGGGCAGCCGGACGGGTCACGGCGAAGCCCATGCGGTAGACGACGTTGTCCAGGCGGGTTTCCAGCAGCTGCAGCAGGTTCTCGCCGGTGTTGCCCTTCTTGGTCGAGGCCTTCTTGTAGTAGTTGCGGAACTGACGCTCCAGCAGGCCGTAGATACGCTTGACCTTCTGCTTTTCACGCAGCTGGGTGGCGTAGTCGGACAGCTTGCCCTTGCGGGCAGTGGCGCCGTGCTGGCCGGGCTTCTGCTCCAGCTTGCACTTCGAGTCCAGCGCACGCGCCGGGCTCTTCAGGGACAGGTCGGCGCCTTCGCGACGGGCGAGCTTACAGGTAGGACCGATATAACGAGCCATTTCTTATCGCTCCCTTTAGACGCGACGCTTCTTCGGCGGACGGCACCCGTTGTGCGGGATAGGCGTCACGTCGATGATGTTGGTGATCTTGTAGCCGACGTTGTTCAACGAACGCACGGCCGACTCACGGCCCGGACCCGGGCCCTTGATGCGGACTTCCAGCGACTTCACGCCGTAGTCCAGCGCAGCACGACCGGCCTTTTCAGCCGCCACCTGGGCAGCGAACGGGGTCGACTTGCGCGAACCGCGGAAGCCAGCGCCACCGGAGGTCGCCCACGACAGAGCGTTGCCCTGGCGGTCGGTGATGGTGACGATGGTGTTGTTGAACGAAGCGTGGACGTGGGCAACGCCGTCGGTGACGACGCGCTTGATCTTCTTCTTGGTCTTAGCAGCGGGCTTAGCCATTTCTCAGTCCCTTACTTCTTGATCGCCTTGCGCGGACCCTTGCGGGTGCGGGCGTTGGTACGGGTGCGCTGGCCACGCAGCGGGAGGCCACGACGGTGACGCAGGCCACGGTAGCAGCCCAGGTCCATCAGGCGCTTGATCGCGATGCCGATCTCACGGCGCAGATCGCCTTCCACGATGTACTTGCCGACTTCGGCGCGCAGGCGCTCGATTTCCGGCTCCGACAGATCGCGGATCTTGGTGGTCGAAGCAACGCCTGCGACTTCGCAGACCTTCTTCGAACGGGTACGGCCGATGCCGTAAATGCTTTGCAACCCGACCCAGACATGCTTCTGGGCTGGCAGGTTGACGCCTGCAATACGCGCCATGACGCGGTTCTCCAGCTGAGTGATGGCCGACAGCGCGCCTCGGGCACGCCAATCCGGCAGGATGGATCAAAAAAGTGAACTAGCGATACTAACAAGGTTCCGGTTTACATGGAAGCCCGTGAAACCATTGGTTTCATGAACCCGGCCTGGGGAGTGTGCCCAGGCTCCGGCGCCGGATGGGGTTGGACCTGGGGTTTCCCCCGGGGCCGCCCGCGCTACTCCAGCGCGGGACCACCTCATCACACCCCCACCCGGAACCGCTGCGGGGGCCGCCCTTCGTTTGTGTGGCCGGAGTCCGCGAAGCGGAGGGACCATCACGTCAGGAAGACGAAAGTATAACAGGCCAATCAGCCGCGGGCAAAACCGCCGCGGTTGCCGCCCTTCAGGTTGGCCTTCTTCAGCAGGCTCTCGTACTGGTGGGACATCAGGTGCGCCTGCACCTGGGCGATGAAGTCCATCACCACCACCACCACGATCAGCAGCGAAGTACCACCGAAGTAGAACGAGGCGTTCAGCTGCGTGCGCATCAGTTCCGGCAGCAGGCAGACGATCACCAGGTAGGCCGAGCCGGCTGCGGTCAGGCGGGTCAGCACGCCGTCGATGTAATCGGCGGTGGCCTTGCCCGGACGGATGCCCGGAATCAGCGCGCCCGACTTCTTCAGGTTGTCGGCGGTTTCCTGCGAGTTGAACACCAGCGCGGTATAGAAGAACGCGAAACCGGTGATCAGCGCAGCGAACACGATCATGTGCAGCGGCTCGCCCGGGCCGAGGGCATTGGCGACCTTCTGCAGGACCTGGCCGAAGCTGCTCTGGTTGGCAGCCTGACCGGACCACATGGCCAGGGTGGCCGGGAAGGCCAGCAGGCTCGAGGCGAAGATCGCCGGGATGACGCCGGCCATGTTGAGCTTCAGCGGCAGGAACGAGGTCTGGTTCATGTACGCGTTGCGACCGCCCTGGCGGCGCGCGTAGTTGACCGTGATCCGGCGCTGGCCACGCTCGACGAACACCACGAAGAAGGTGAAGGCGAGCACGACGATGGCGATCAGCAGCAGCTGGATGAACTGGATGTTGCCGTCGCGGTAGGCGTCGAAGGTGTGGATGATCGCACCCGGCAGGCCAGCGACGATACCGGCGAAGATGATCAGCGACACGCCGTTGCCGATGCCGCGTTCGGTGACCTGCTCACCGACCCACATCAGGAACATGGTGCCGGCGGTCAGCGCGACCACGGCGGTGAGCACGAAGCCCATGCCCGGCGCGTACACGACCGGAGCGCCCGACGGCGAGACCTGGCCCTGCAGGGCCAGTGCGATCGAGCCACCCTGCACCACTGCCAGCAGCACGGCGCCGATGCGCGAATACTGGGTGATCTTGCGGCGGCCGGACTCACCTTCCTTCTGCATCGCCTTCAGGGCGGGGAAGATGTGCACGGCCAGCTGCATCACGATCGATGCCGAAATGTACGGCATCACGTTCAGCGCGAAGATGCTGAAACGGTGCAGGGCGCCGCCCGAGAACATGTTGAACATGTCCACGATGCCGCCGCCCTGCTGTTGCATCATGGCAAGCATGGCATCGGGATTGACGCCCGGCACCGGCACGTAGCAGCCGATGCGATAGACGATCAAAGCCCCGACGACGAACAGCAAACGTTGGCGAAGTTCAGTGAACTTGCCCATTCCGCCCGCGAGGTTACCGATGCCAGCTTGCGCCATGATTTTCTTACTCCGTTACGCTGCCGCCGGCAGCTTCGATCGCAGCCTTGGCACCAGCCGTGGCAGCGATACCCTTCAGGGTGAACGCCTTGGTCACTTCGCCCTTGACGACGACCTTGGCCTTCTTTGCAGTGCTCGGGACCAGCTTGGCAGCACGCAGGGCGGCGAAGTCGATCTCACCGGCCGGCAGCTTGTCCAGCGCGTACAGCAGCACTTCAGCGGTGTCCTTGGCGATCGGCGAACGGAAGCCGATCTTCGGCAGACGACGCTGCATGGGGGTCTGGCCGCCTTCGAAGCCAGCCTTGATCTTGCCGCCACCCTTGCGGGCGAACGAACCCTTGTGGCCGCGGCCGGCAGTCTTGCCCAGGCCCGAGCCGATACCGCGACCGACGCGGGTACGCTCGGTGCGGGCGCCCGGTGCCGGGCTCAGTTCATTGAGACGCAGAGTCATGGTCGATTACTCCTCAACCTGGACGAGGTACTGAACCTTGTTGATCAGGCCGCGCACCTGCGGGCTGTCCTTCAGTTCACGCACATCGTTGAGCTTGTTCAGGCCCAGGGCACGCACCGACAGGCGGTGACGCGACTGGGTGCCACGCAGGCCACGCACCAGGCGGACCTTGACAGTCTTGTTGGACTCATTAGCCATGGTTGAGTTCCTCCACCTTCTTGCCGCGCTTGGCCGCGATGCGGGCCGGCGACTGCGCAGCAGACAGGCCCTTCACGGTGGCACGCACCAGGTTGATCGGGTTGCGCGAACCGGTGGCCTTGGCCAGCACGTTCTTCACGCCAACCGCTTCCAGCACGGCGCGCATGGCACCGCCGGCGATGACGCCGGTACCTTCCGAAGCCGGCTGCATGAACACGCGGGCTGCGCCGTGACCATCCTTGATGGTGTGCCACAGGGTGCCGTTGTTCAGGTCAACGCTGACCAGGTTCTTGCGGGCCTGTTCCATCGACTTCTGGATGGCGACCGGCACTTCGCGGGCCTTGCCATAACCGAAACCGACCTTGCCTTCGCCGTCGCCGACAACGGTCAGGGCGGTGAAGGTGAACTGGCGGCCACCCTTGACGGTCTTGCTGACGCGGTTGACCGCGACCAGCTTTTCGATCATGCCGTCGTCGATCTTCTCTTCGCGGTTACGGTCGCGATCGCGACCCCGCTGCTGACGCTCTTCTGCCATGTTGATTCCTTGGTTGTTTGGGTATGTACGGCTCGAAGCCGCTTATGGTTGTGGCGTGACGCGGCGTTCCGGTGGGCCGCTGCAGAAGAGCGGCGCCGTCCAGCCTCACTCAGGCTGGCGAGCAGGCAGGCAGGAGGCCAATGACCCCCTGCCCTTGTCCCTTAGAACTGCAGGCCGGCTTCGCGGGCGGCTTCTGCCAGGGCCTTGATGCGGCCGTGGTAGCGGTAGCCCGAACGATCGAAGGCAACCTTCTCGACGCCGGCGGCCTTGGCGCGCTCGGCGACGATACGGCCGACCTTGGCGGCGGCGTCGGCGTTCTTGCCGTTCTTCAGACCTTCCATGACGTCGGTCTGGGTGGTGTTGGCAGCAGCCAGCACCTTGGAACCGTCGGCGGTGAAGACCTGGGCGTACAGGTGCTGGCCGGTGCGCAGCACCGACAGGCGGGCGACGCCGAGCTCACGGATGTGGGCGCGGGTCGACTTGGCGCGACGCAGGCGGGCGATGTTCTTGTTCATTTTGATTATTCCTTGAAAGCTGAAGGAAGAGCTTTTCCCTGAGAAGTCCGCACAGGGATGTGCGGGCTCTTGCGAGGGACTCGCGCTTATGCCTTCTTGGCTTCCTTACGGATGATGACTTCGTCGGAGTACTTCACGCCCTTGCCCTTGTACGGCTCCGGCTTGCGGAACGCACGGATCTTGGCGGCAACTTCACCGACGACCTGCTTGTCAGCGCCCTGGACCAGGATCTCGGTCTGGGTCGGGGTCGACAGGGTGATGCCTTCCGGCGCCACGAACACGACCGGATGCGAGAAGCCCAGCGACAGGCTCAGGTCCTTGCCCTGCATGGCAGCGCGGTAACCCACGCCGACCAGCTCCAGCTTGCGCTCGAAGCCTTCGGACACGCCCTTGACCATGTTGGACAGGATCGCACGCACGGTACCGGTCAGTGCGACCAGGTCGGCGTTCTCGGTGCTCAGGGTGGCAACGCCGTTGTCGACGTTGATGGCAATACCGGCCGGCTTGGCCAGCGACAGGGTGCCCTTCGGGCCCTTGGCGGTGACGCTGTCCGACTGGACGTTCAGTTCAACCTTACCCAGGTCGATCGGCTTCTTGGCTACGCGGGACATAGTTCTACTCCTTTCGCCTTAGGCCACGAAGCACAGGACTTCGCCGCCGACGCCCAGCTGGCGCGCCTGCGCATCAGTCATGATGCCCTTGGAGGTGGAAATGATGGAGATACCCAGGCCGTTCATGACCTTCGGCAGCTCGCTCTTGCCGCGGTACTGGCGCAGGCCCGAACGCGAGAAGCGCTTCAGGGTCGCGATGACCGGCTTGCCTTCGAAATACTTCAGCACGATTTCCAGCTCGGACTTGTTGTTTTCCAGCTGGGTCACGCGCAGGTCGGTGATGTAACCCTCGTCCTTCAGGACCTGGGCAATCGCAACCTTGATCTTGGACGACGGGGCTTTCACCGTCTGCTTGCCAACCGCGGCCGCATTCTTGATGCGGACCAGCAGGTCGGCGATGGGATCAGTCATGCTCATATGAGTACCTTTGAGTGCACCGATATCCGCTTTCGCGAAAATCTGTTGTCTCCTGGAAACGGGCCAGGTCCCTTGTTGCAGCGGGCCGGAAGCCCACTCCTACAACCCCGTCTGCACAGGGCAAGACGCGGGAGTATACGCCAAAAGAGCCCGGCTTGCGCCGGGCTCTTCGGTTTTTTTGCGTCGGAAAAGCTGAATGCCTCCCCTGCCCGGTTCAGGAACCCCCGAAGGGGCTCCTGATCGCAGGGCCGGCTGGGATTACCAGCTGGCCTTGCGCAGACCCGGGACGTCGCCACGCATGGTGGCTTCACGCAGCTTGTTACGGCCCAGGCCGAACTTGCTGTAGACGCCACGCGGACGACCCGACAGCTCGCAACGGTTGCGCTGGCGGCTCGGCGACGAATCGCGCGGCAGCTTGGCCAGCTTGGTTGCGGCGTCGATCTTCTCTTCGTAGGTCGCGTCCACGGAGGACACGATCTTCTTCAGAGCTGCACGCTTTTCAGCGTACTTCTTTGCCAGCTTTTCCCGCTTGATGTCGCGGTTGACCATGGAGGTCTTTGCCATTTCGGTTTCCTCGACAGATCAGTTACGGAACGGGAACTTGAACGCTGCCAGCAGCGCCTTCGCTTCCGCGTCGGTCTTCGCAGTGGTGGTGATGGCGATATCCATACCGCGGATCGCGTCGACAGCGTCGAAGTCGATTTCCGGGAAGATGATCTGCTCCTTCACACCCATGTTGAAGTTGCCGCGGCCGTCGAAGGAACGACCGGAAACACCACGGAAGTCGCGCACGCGCGGCAGCGAGATGTTGATCAGGCGATCCAGGAACTCGTACATCTTGTGGCGACGCAGCGTGGTCTTGCAGCCGATCGGCCAACCATCGCGGATCTTAAACGACGCAACCGACACACGCGACTTGGTGACAACCGGCTTCTGGCCGGAAATCTTGGTCATGTCGCCGACGGCGTTTTCCAGGATCTTCTTGTTGGTGGCCGCTTCGCCGACACCCATGTTCAGGGTGACCTTGACCAGCTTCGGCACTTCCATCGGATTGGTGTAGCCGAACTGCTTCATCAGCGCCGGCACCACTTCGTCCTTGTAGAACTTTTCGAGACGGGAACTCATCTTCTCATTCCTCAGGCGTCGAGCGCCTCACCGCTGGAGCGGAACACACGCAGTTTGCGTCCATCCTCCAGCACCTTGAAGCCAACGCGTTCGCCCTTGCCCGAAGCCGGGTTCAGAACATTCACGTTGGAGATATGGATCGAAGCTTCGCGCTCGACCACGCCGCCGGCAACACCTGCCTGCGGGTTCGGCTTGGTGTGGCGCTTGACGATGTTCACGTTGGCGACGACCACACGGTCGCCGTCGACGCGGACGACTTCGCCCTGCTTGCCCTTGTCCTTGCCAGCGTTGACGACAACCTGGTCGCCCTTCTTGATACGGTTAGCCATGATTATCTCCTGTCGCTCACAGCACTTCGGGAGCGAGCGAGACGATCTTCATGAACTTCTCCGAACGAAGTTCACGGGTCACCGGCCCGAAGATACGGGTACCGATCGGCTCCTGCTTGCTGTTCAGCAGAACGGCAGCGTTGCCGTCGAAGCGGATCAGCGAGCCGTCGGCGCGACGCACACCCTTGCGGGTACGCACCACGACGGCGTCATACACTTCACCCTTCTTGACCTTGCCGCGCGGAATCGCATCCTTCACGGTGACCTTGATGATGTCGCCGATGCCGGCGTAACGGCGCTTGGAACCACCCAGCACCTTGAAGCACATCACCTGCTTGGCACCCGAATTGTCCGCGACGTCAAGGTAGCTCTGCATCTGGATCATGATTCAGCTCCTTATTCAGCCGCGCGCGTGATGACTTCCACCACGCGCCAGTTCTTGGTCTTGGACATCGGAGCAATCTCGGTCACGCGGACGACATCGCCTTCCTTGCAGGCGTTGTCGGCATCGTGGGCGTGCAGCTTCGTCGAGCGCTTGATGTACTTGCCGTACAGCGCGTGCTTGACCTGACGCTCAACCAGGACGGTAACCGTCTTGTCCATCTTGTTGCTGACGACACGGCCTTCGACCGTGCGCAGCGTCTTCTTTTCAGTATTGTCGCTCATAGCGGCCATCCTTACTTCGTGCTGCCGAGCAGGGTCTTGACGCGAGCAATCTCGCGGCGGACCCGGCGAATGTCGTGGGTCTTCGGCAGCTGGCCGGTGACCTGCTGCATACGGACAGAGAACTGTTCCTTACGCAGGTCGATCAGGTGGGCCTTGAGTTCGTCAGCCGACTTTTCACGGAGAGTTTTGATATCCATCAGCGCACCGTACGGGTCACGAAAGTGGTGGTGACCGAGAGCTTGGCGGCGGCCAGGCGGAACGCCTCGCGAGCCACTTCCTCGGAAACACCCTCGATTTCATAGATCATGCGGCCGGGCTGGATCTGGGCCACCCAGTATTCCACGTTGCCCTTACCAGAACCCATTCGGACTTCGATGGGCTTCTTGGTGATGGGCTTGTCGGGGAACACGCGGATCCACATCTTGCCGCCGCGCTTGACGTAGCGGCTGATCGAGCGGCGGGCCGCTTCGATCTGACGCGCGGTCAGCTGACCGTGTGCGGTTGCCTTCAGGCCGTATTCGCCGAAGCTGACAGCGTTGGCGCTCCAGCTCAGGCCATCGTTACGGCCCTTGTGTACCTTGCGGTACTTGGTTCGCTTGGGTTGCAACATTGTCGTTACCTCGCTTCACGGGCCGGGCGCTGACGGTCACCACGGTCGCCGCGATCGTGACGATCGTTGCGCGACGGGGTGTCGTCCTGCTTTTCCTGGCCAACCTGGGAGAAATCGAAGACCTCGCCCTTGTAGATCCAGACCTTGATGCCGATGATGCCGTAGGTCGTCTTGGCTTCAGCGAAGCCATAGTCGATGTCGGCACGCAGGGTGTGCAGCGGCACGCGGCCTTCGCGGTACCACTCCGAACGGGCGATTTCTGCACCGTTGAGGCGGCCACCGACGTTGACCTTGATGCCCAGGGCACCCAGACGCATCGCGTTGCCGACCGAGCGCTTCATTGCACGGCGGAACATGATGCGACGCTCCAGCTGCTGGGCGATCGACTCGGCAACGAGCTGCGCGTCCAGTTCCGGCTTGCGCACTTCGGTGACGTTGATGTGCGCCGGGACGCCCATCATCTCGCTCACTTCCTTGCGCAGCTTCTCGATGTCCTCACCGCGCTTGCCGATCACCACGCCCGGACGGGCGGTGTGGATCGTCACGCGAGCGGTCTTGGCCGGACGCTCGATCAGGATCTTGCTGATGCCGGCCTGAGCCAGCTTCTTGCGCAGCATTTCGCGCACTTTCAGGTCGGCTGCCAGGTAACCAGCGAACTCGGCCTTGTTGGCGTACCACTTGGAGTTCCAGTCCTTGGAAATGCCGAGGCGGATACCAATCGGATGAACTTTATGACCCATGGTCTTTTCCTTATCCGCTTACTTGGCGGCGCCCACAACCACAGTGATGTGGCTGGTGCGCTTGAGGATGCGGGTACCGCGGCCTTTCGCCCGCGCCATGAAACGCTTCAGGGTCGGACCTTCATCAACCATGATGGTCTGAACCTTCAGCTCGTCGACGTCGGCGCCCTGGTTGTTCTCGGCGTTGGCAATTGCCGACTCCACCACCTTCTTGATCAGGTGGGCAGCCTTCTTGTCCGAGAACTTCAGCAGGTTGACCGCACGCTCGGCCGGCAGACCGCGCACCTGGTCAGCGACCAGACGAGCCTTCTGCGGGGAGATGCGCGCAGTGCGCAGGATGGCTTTCGCTTCCATTGTCATCTCTCCTTACTTGCCCGACTTCTTGTCACCACCGTGACCCTTGAAGGTCCGGGTGATGGCAAATTCGCCAAGCTTGTGGCCGACCATGTTCTCGTTGACGAGAACCGGGATGTGGTTCTTGCCGTTATGCACGGCAATGGTGACGCCTACCATGTCAGGCAGGATCATCGAACGGCGCGACCAGGTCTTGATCGGCTTCTTGCTGCCCGCAGCGGCCTCCACCTTCTTGACGAGGTGGTGATCGACGAACGGGCCCTTCTTGAGTGAACGTGCCATGGTCGATTAGCCCCTACGATCGCGGACGATGAACTGCTGAGTGCGCTTGTTATGGCGCGTCTTGTAACCCTTGGTCGGGACACCCCACGGGGTGACCGGATGCGGGTTACCCTGGCCGGCCTTCGCCTCACCACCACCGTGCGGGTGGTCAACCGGGTTCATGGCAGCACCACGAACGGTCGGGCGGACGCCGCGCCAACGCTTGGCACCGGCCTTGCCCAGCTTTTCCAGGCTGTGCTCGTCGTTGCCGACTTCGCCGATGGTGGCGCAGCACTCGACCGGAACCTTACGCATTTCACCCGAGCGCAGGCGCAGGGTGGCGTAGATGCCTTCGCGAGCCACCAGCTGCACGGCCGCACCAGCGGCGCGAGCGATCTGAGCGCCCTTGCCCGGCTTCAGTTCGATGCAGTGGATGGTGGTGCCGACCGGAATGTTGCGCAGCGGCAGGGTGTTGCCAGCCTTGATCGGGGCATCCGAACCAGCGATCACCTGATCACCAGCCTTCAGGCCCTTCGGGGCGATGATGTAGCGACGCTCACCGTCGACGTAGCACAGCAGAGCGATGTGCGCGGTGCGGTTCGGATCGTATTCGATGCGTTCCACGCGCGCCGGGATGCCCAGCTTGTTGCGCTTGAAGTCGATGATGCGGTAGTGCTGCTTGGCACCACCACCGACGTGACGCACGGTGATGCGGCCATGGTGGTTACGACCACCCGAGCGGCTCTGCGACTCGACCAGCGCAGCGTGCGGAGCACCCTTGTGCAGGTCGGGAGTGACCACGCGCACGGCCGAACGGCGGCCGGGGGAAGTGGGCTTGAATTTCATCAATGGCATGGGATGTACCTCAGGCCTTGGCCGTTACATCGATCGACTGGCCATCGGCCAGGCGAACGTACGCCTTGCGCCAATCGCCGCGGCGGCCAGCACGGTTACGGAAGGACTTGTTCTTGCCCTTGACGTTGACCACGTTGACGGCTTCGACCTTGACGTCGAACAGCTGCTCAACCGCGGCCTTTACATCGGCCTTGGTGGCTTCGTTCGAAACTTCGAAGACATACTGGTTGGAGAGTTCCTGCAGGCGCGCGGTCTTTTCGGAGACACGCGGGGCACGCAGCACGCTGAAGATTTTTTCGTTGCTGTTCATGCCAGCCACTCCTCGACCTTCTTGACCGCGTCAGCGGTGATGACGACCGTGTCGGCACCCACCAGCGAGACCGGATCCAGACCCTGGACGTCACGCACCTGCACGTACGGCAGATTGCGGGCGGACAGGTACAGGTGCTCGGACGCTTCTTCGGTGACGATCAGCGGGCGCTTGCCCACTTCCAGGCCGGCCAGCTTGGCGATCAGACCCTTCGTGTTGGTCACTTCGACGTCGAAGGACTCCACGATGGTCAGACGGCCCTGACGGTTCAGCTCGGACAGGATCGCGCACATGGCGGCACGGTACTGCTTGCGATTGACCTTCTGCTCGAAGCTGCGCGGCTTGGCCGCGAAGGTGACACCGCCGCCGACGAAGATCGGAGCCGTCAGTGCGCCATGACGCGCGCCGCCGCCCTTCTGCTTCTTCGACTTCTTGGTGGTACCAGCCACTTCGGAGCGAGTCTTCTGTGCCTTGGTGCCGGCGCGACCGGCGTTGCGGTAGGCAACGACGACCTGGTGGACCAGATCTTCGCTGAAATCGCGACCGAACACGGCGTCGGAGACCGAGACCTTGTTGTTGCTACCCGTGATAACGAGTTCCATCGTCATCTCTCCTTATGCCTTGCTCGCCGGACGGACGATCACGTCGCCACCCGCCGCGCCCGGAACGGCGCCGCGAACGGCGATCAGACCGCGCTCGACGTCGACCTTGACCACTTCCAGGTTCTGGGTGCTCTGCTGCACCGCGCCCATGTGGCCCGACATCTTCTTGCCCGGGAAAACGCGACCCGGGGTCTGGCGCTGACCCAGCGAACCCGGCGCGCGATGCGACAGCGAGTTACCGTGGGTTGCATCGCCCATACGGAAGTTGTGGCGCTTGATGGTGCCCTGGAAGCCCTTACCCTTGGTGACACCCTGGACGTCGACGATCTGGCCGACTTCGAAGATGTCCGCCTTGACTTCGCCGCCAACGGCGAAATCGCCGAGCTGCGCGTCTTCAACGCGGAATTCCCACAGGCCACGACCCGCTTCCACCTTCGCCTTGGCGAAGTGGCCGGCTTCCGGCTTGTTGACCAGGGCAGCGCGACGCGCGCCGACGGTCACCTGCACGGCGCTGTAGCCGTCGGTTTCGACGGTCTTGATCTGCGCGATGCGGTTCGGGGTTGCTTCGATCAGGGTCACCGGGATGGAGCGGCCATCTTCAGTGAACACGCGGCTCATGCCAGCCTTGCGGCCCACGAAGCCCAACGAATACTTCTTCGTCATGGTCGTAGTCCTCAGGTCAGCTTGATCTGAACGTCGACGCCGGCAGCCAGTTCGAGCTTCATCAGCGCGTCCACGGTCTTGTCATTCGGGTCAACGATATCGAGCACGCGCTTGTGCGTGCGGGTCTCGTACTGGTCACGCGCGTCCTTGTCGACGTGCGGGGAAACGAGAACGGTGTAACGCTCGATCTTGGTCGGCAGCGGGATCGGGCCACGCACTTGCGCGCCGGTCCGCTTTGCCGTTTCAACGATCTCGCTGGCCGAACGGTCGATCAGACGATGATCGAACGCTTTCAGCCGGATCCGGATCTTTTGGTCCGCCATGGCGGTAGGTTCCTTCGTTAAAAGAGCGACAGACAAAGCCTCTGGGTTGCTTTGTCCCATGAAATTCCTGAATACGGACGACCCACAGTCCTGCAGGCCGCCAAGGTCACTCCATAGACCTCAAAAACGTAGGCAGACCAGTTACCCGGCCTGCCCAGACGTAGAAGCATAATGGCACGCAAGGCAGCTGTCAACAGTCGCCTGTTGACGCCGCCTGAATGGCATTGACCCTTCCTGGTCCGGGGAACACAAGGCACATCCTGTGCCTGCTTTCCCATTTGATACGCCCCGATGCCCTACCCAGGCAACATCGGGGCGCTGATACTACCAGATTACTCGATGATCTTCGAGACCACGCCGGCGCCGACGGTACGGCCGCCTTCGCGGATGGCGAAGCGCAGACCTTCGTCCATGGCCACCGGGTTGATCAGGGTGACTTCCATCTTGACGTTGTCACCCGGCATCACCATTTCGACGCCTTCCGGCAGCTTGGCGGCGCC
>NZ_JBTMUR010000024.1:6441-27410 GCF_054473855.1 Stenotrophomonas genospecies 3 | reverse complement strand
CATGCTTGACGGTCCCTCCACCCTGGCTCCTACATACCGCGTAGGAGCCGGGAGGAACATACAAGCCATGCTCGACTGCTTCTACACAACAGCAGCCGAGCATGGCTCGGCTCTACAAAAGCGAAGCAAAGTCGAGCAAGCTCGACGCTACAGACCGCACACCGCTGCCAGGTCATCGGCCAGCTGCCGCAGCTGCGCCGATCCCAGCGCCGCACACGTAATGCGCAGCCCATGTCCCGGCGCTGCCACCGCGAACACTTCGCCTGCGCGCACATGCCATCCGCGCGAAGCCAGTGCCAGCACCTGCGGATGGCTGTCGGTTGGCAACGGCAGCCACAGGTTCAATCCTTCCATCGGTTGCGGTGTCGGCACGCCCCGCGCACGCAGCAGTTCCTGCAGCGACTGCAGGCGCTGCTGGTAACGCTCACCTGCCGAGGCGATCTTCGCCCGCTGCGTCGCCGACGCCAGCACCGACGTCGCCGCATCCTGCAGCAGATGGCTGACCCAGCCGGTGCCGGACGCCAACCGCAACCGCAACCGCGATGCGGTCTCCTCATCGCAGGCCAGCCAGGCCAGCCGCAGGTCCGGACCCAGCGGCTTGGACAACGAACGCAGCACGGCCCAGCGACGACCATCCAGCGGCAGCACCGAGTGATAGGCCTGCTGCGAAAGCAGCGCGTAGTGATCGTCGATCAGCACCGCCACCTGCGGGTAGGCCGCCAACAGCTGCCGCAACGCCCGTGCCCGCTTCGCATCCAGGCTGGCCCCGGTCGGGTTGTGTGCCCGCGGGGTCAGCAGCACCGCGCGTGCGCCGGCCTCCAGCGCCTGCCGCAGCGAATCGACCTGCATGCCATGTGCGTCCACCGCCACCGGCAACGGCGCGTGGCCCACAGCATTGAGCACATTGAGGCTACCGAGGAAGCATGGATCCTCCACCGCGATGCGATCCCCCGGCAGCAGCCAGGCCGCCAGCAGGCGTTCAATGCCATCGACCGCGCCATGGGTCAGCTCCAGCGCATAACCCGCCGGGCAGTCCGCATCCAGCGAGGCGCGCGCCAGCGCCTGCAACCTCGGGTCGACCGTGCCCACGCCATACAGCCGCGGTGCGGCCGGGGCCAGGCGCAGGTGCGGCAGCAGGCGCGGATCCGGATTGCCACCGGCCAGGTCCTGCAGCGCCAGCCCGGGCGTACTGCCCTCGCGCGCCAGCGTCGGCGGCAATCCGCGCACCACCGTGCCACGGCGGCCCGCCGTGCTGGCCAGGCCCGCCGCATCCAGGCGCTTGTAGGCAGCGGCCACGGTGTTGCGGTTCACGCCCAGTTGCTCGGCCAGTTCACGCACCGGCGGCAGCACGCTGCCGGCCGGCAGGCGGCCCTTGCCGATGCCGTCGCGGATGCTGTCGAAGATCGACTCGGCGCTATGCCCGGTGATTTTCATTTTGTCCTATGCCAAAATATCTCTTGTCCTGTGCCAGTGTATCCCACCCTGGCCATCCTGCATTGGAGGTGCCCGCATGCCCCTTGCCGCTGCCGACTGGCCCGTCGCCCAGTCCGTTGAACAGATCGCCGCCAACCTGGTCACGGTGCGCCAACGCATCGCCGATGCCTGCGCGCGCGTCGGCCGGGACCCGGCCAGCGTGCGCCTGCTGCCGGTCAGCAAGACCGTCGATGACGCCCGCATCCGCATGGCGGTGGCCGCAGGCTGCCACGAACTGGGCGAGAACAAGGTGCAGGAGGCGCAGCGCAAGGCCGAAACGATGGCCGACCTGGGCGTGCACTGGTCGGTGATCGGCCATCTGCAGACCAACAAGGCGCGCTACGTGGCGCGCTTTGCCAGCGAGTTCCAGGCGCTGGACAGCCTGCGCGTGGCCGAGGCCCTGCAGCAGCGCCTGCAACTGGAAGACCGCACGCTGGATGTGTTCGTGCAGGTCAACACCTCGGCCGAGCCGAGCAAGTACGGACTGGAACCCGACGCGGTCGAGGCCTTCGTGCAGCAGCTGCCGGCCTTCGATCGCCTGCGGGTGCGCGGCCTGATGACCCTGGCCATCTTCACCCCCGAGGTCGAGCGCGTGCGCGCCTGCTTCGTGCGCCTGCGTGACCTGCGCGACCAGCTGCAGCGCGTCGCCCCGCCCGGCCTTGACCTGTCGCAGCTGTCGATGGGCATGTCCGGTGATTTCGAAGTGGCCATCGAGGAAGGTGCCACCGTGGTCCGCGTCGGCCAGGCCATCTTCGGTGCCCGCGCCACCCCGGACAGCTTCTACTGGCCGAACAGCGGAGCTCCGGCATGAAGCACGCGGTTGTGCTGCAACACGTCGCCTTCGAAGACCTCGGCACCCTGCAGCCTCTGCGGTTGGCACAAGGCTGGCAGTTGCAGGTGCTGCAGGCCGGCGTCGATGCGCTCGATCCGGCCGAAGTGGCCGACCTGCTGGTGGTGCTGGGCGGCCCGATCAGTGCCAATGACACAGAGACCTATCCCTTCGTCACCGACAGCATCGCCCTGCTGCAGCGCCGGCTGCAGCAGCAGCGGCCAACCCTGGGCATCTGCCTGGGTGCACAACTGATGGCGCGTGCACTCGGTGCCAGTGTCGCTCCCAGCGGCGGCAAGGAAATCGGCTTTGCGCCACTGCTGCTGACCGATGAAGGCCAGCGTTCACCGCTGCAGGCCCTGCAGGGCATTCCGGTACTGCATTGGCATGGTGAGGCGTTCGACCTTCCGGCCGGTGCACGCCGCCTGGCCAGCACGCCGGCCTGCCGCCACCAGGCCTTCGCCATCGGCAACCACGCACTGGCCCTGCAATGCCATCCGGAACTGGACGCCCGCCAGTTCGAGCGTTGGCTGGTCGGCCACACGCTGGAGCTGGCCCAGGCCGGCATCGATCCGAATGATCTGCGCGCGCAGGCGCGTCGCTATGGCGCACCACTGGCCGCGGCCGCCACCGCGATGTTCGACCATTGGCTGCAGGACCTGCCGGAGACACCGCGATGAACTATCGATTACAGATCCACCGCGATGGCGTCTATTGGGGCCATTTCGACTGCAGCGGCCCTGATGCCCTGCAGCGCATGGACGCCATCGCCGCACAACTGCCTGCGGATCAGGGCTTCCAGCTGAAACGGCAGAAAGGTGTTGGCGAAGAGCGCATCCTGTCCAGCAATGCCGACGGCCTGCGCGTACTGGCTTCGCAGATCCAGTACCGCGATCTCTGACGATCGTCACGGTAGTGCCGGCCGCTGGCCGGTACTCGAATCTGCCGGCCAGCGGCCGGCACTACCCCGGCTGTTCGGCCGCGTGCGAAGCTTCACCGATGCTGACCCTGCAACGCGGCAACCACCACGGACTGCTCATCGCCCCGCGCTGGCCCTCCACCCGCATCCAACTGGAAGAAGAGGTACTGCAACGCCTGCTCGACGCGCAGGCAATGCTGCCTGTGGGGCTGCGGCTACTGCTCACCCGTGGCTTCGAACCCAGCCACAGCCGTCTCGGTGGCTTCCGCCGCCTGGTGCGTGGGCTCGGCATCACCCTCTTCCGTGCCTGTTATCCGCAGCGCCAGGATGAAGTCGACGCCATCTTCGGTGCCAACGGCCACGACATCGATGGCCGTCATGTCGATGTCTCACTGGTACTGCACGGCAAGCGGCTGCGGCTGCTGCCCCTGGGCGTGTTCACCCCGCCGCGCTGGCAGCACCGCCGCATCGCCCGGTATGCCGAGCCGGTCGCACGAGCGAAGCGCAGCCTGCAGCACTGCGGCTTCGAGCTGCATCACAACCCCACCGAAGCCCTGCAGATCCACTGCGATTATCGTCCCCGCTGACGCCGCGGTGGCTCATGCGGACTGCGCTCGCACCAAAGATGCAAATGATTCTCTTTTGCTGTAATGTGCAGCCGCTGCCCTTGCCGCCGCGGGCTGTTCCCTTTCCCAGTTGTCGCCCGCCCCGTGTCCACGCCTGTCGAACCGACGGATGTCGCGCAGCTGTGCGCGGCCCATTACCGGCCGCTGCACGCCCATGTCCGCCGCAAACTCCCGCAACGCAGCGACGCCGATGACGTCGTCCAGGAAACCTGGCTGCGTGTCGTCAAGGTCGCCGCCAGTGGCCTGCTGAGCAATGGCCGCGCGTACCTGTACCGTGTTGCCCACAACCTGATTGCCGACAATTACCGGCAACGCCAGCGCCGTCGCGAAGAAGCGCTGGATGACACGCAGTTGCATGCCATCGCCGATCCTGCGCCGCTGCCCGAGCAGCGACTGCTCGACGCCGAACAGCTGCGCCACCTCGACGCGATCATCGCCGCGCTGCCACCGCGCTCGCGCCAGGTGTTCCTGCTGGCGCGGGTTGAACAGTTGGCGCTGGCCGAGATCGGGCGCCAGCTCGGCATCAGCCGGCAGACCGCGCATGGCCATCTGCTGCGCGCACTGGTCGCCCTGCAGCAGGTGCCCGGCGCATGAGCCTGGACGCGATCGCGCGCGAAGCTGCACGCTGGTGGCTGGACGGGCACGACGGTGGCCGCGACGAGAACGCGTTCGAGCAGTGGTACCAGGCCGACCCCCGCCATGCTGCGCAGTACCAGCATCTGCAACACCTGTGGCAGGCCGGTGCAACGCTGCCCAGCCTGCAGCGGCAACAGCAGCGCAGGCAACGCCGTCGCCTGCGCGAAGCCGGCATTGCGGTTCTGTTGCTGTGCGCGCTGGGTCTCTACAGCCGCCATGTGTCGCCGCCCGTAGCGCAGGTCCTGCGAACGGCCGCTGGCGAGATCCGCGAGGAGACCCTTCGGGATGGCTCGCATGTCCTGCTGTCACCCGGCAGCGAAGTGAAGGTGCGCATCGATGGGCAGCGCCGCCAGCTCCAGCTGCAGCGCGGCCAGGCCTGGTTCCAGGTCGCCGCCGATGCCGACCGGCCCTTCCAGGTGCATACCCCACAGGGCACCGTCACTGCACTGGGGACCGCATTCGATCTTGCCGTGCAGGGCAACAGCAGCGTGGTCACCGTTACCGAGCATCGCGTGCGCGTGGACAGCGGCAACGTCAGCATGCTGGCTGACCACGGCGAACAGCTGCGCTTCGATGGGCAGGCAACAGCCCATGCAACAACGACCGCCCCCGGAGCATTGGCCTGGCGCGAGCGGCGCCTGCATTGGGTCTCGGCCCCACTGGCCGACGTCACGCAGGGCCTGGACCGCTGGCATGGCGGGCACACGTGGGTCGTCGGCGAGCAGCTGCGCCAGCAGCCGGTCACCCTGCTTGGCAGTGCCGACGGTGCGGCCGGCAACCGCGACCAGTTGGCCACTCAGTTGCAGGTGCGCGTGCTGCGCCTCGGCGCGGGCATACAGGTGTGGCTGCCGCCACGCAGGGAACAGCGTGATGGACCCTGACATCCGGCCTGCGGCTGCGTCTACCCAGGATGACGACGCTCTGCGTCAGCCCCTGGAGCCCCCGATGCTGTGCCCCCGCCCCCTTGTCCTCGCCCTGTCGCTGGCCTGTACCAGTGCCCTTCCGCTGCTGCCCGGCAGTGCCCACGCACAGACAGCCACCCGTACCTACAATCTGCCCGCACAACCGCTGGCGGCCGCGCTGGACGCCTACAGCCGGCTGACCGGCGTCGATCTGGTGATCGGCGCAGCGCTGCCCGCGGGCCATTCGGCGCCTGCGCTGCGCGGTGACTTCGACGATGCGCAGGCCCTGTCGCGCCTGTTGGCAGGCAGCGGCCTGCGCCCGCGCTTCGTCGATGCGCGTCGTGCCGCCCTGGAGCCGGCGCCGGCTGAACGCGCCGATGGCAGCCGTCGCACTGGCCCGCTGCGGGTGCAGGGTACTACCGCACACGGTCAGGCACCGGGTGCCGGCGCCAGTCAATATGTACCGGCCACCCGCGATGGCTTTGCGCCCCCGGTGGGCAGCGAGCGCGTGGCGATGGCCGAACGCCAGGAAGGCAACAGCCTGCTGCGCTCGATGCCCGGCACCCACAGCTTCCATTCGCGCAGCCAGCCGGGCCTGCAGGTCAACATCCGCGGCATGACCGGTGCCGGCCGGGTCAACACCATGATCGACGGTGTCACCCAGACCTTCCGCAACAATGCCGGGCACGGCTCGGGCGGCCCGTTCGCCTATGTCGATCCCTTCCTGCTGGCCGGTGTGGACGTGCAGCGCGGTGCGGTCGCCGGTGGTGATGGCGCCGGCACGCTGGCCGGCAGTGCCAACTTCCGCACGCTGGACATCGACGATCTGCTCGGCGAGGGGCGCGACTGGGGCCTGCGTGCGGGCTACCGCCACGGCAACAACGGCTATGGCAGTGGCCGTACCTTCGCCGGTGCCTGGCGCCACAGTGAAGAGGGTGGCGACCGCCAGTTCGGCCTGCTGGCCGCCGCCAGCAGCAGCCGCAGCAGCGAATACGCGACCGCACGCGGGCAGAAGAACAACGCCGACCCGGGCAGCCAGCAGCCCAGCAGCTGGCTGTTGAAGGCGCGCCTGCAGCCCAGCGACCAGCATCGGCTGGACCTGAGCCACATGCGTTACGAAAACGACTTCTACCACAACTATCCGTGGCAGATTTCCGCGCGCAACCAGCGCGCCAGTTACCACTACACACCCTATTCGCCGTGGATCGACCTGCGTGCGACCTTCGCCAGCAACAAGACCCGGCTGTTCTATCCGCCTGTGGAGGATTCCAGCTACATCGGTCGCCGCACCCACAGCAGCCTGAGCAGCTGGACTGTGGACAACACCAGCCGCTTCGACATCGGTGCACTGCAGGCGCGCTGGAACACCGGCGTCAAGCACCAGTCGGACATCTACGTGGCCGACACCCCCGTCCTGCGCGGTGCCAACCCGCAAGGTCGCAGCCAGCTGGACAGCGTGTTCAGCACGCTGGAGCTGCAGTACGACATCTACGCGCTGACCGCCGGCCTGCGCCAGGACCGCTTCGGCATCCGTGGCCACATCCCGGTGTGCTCGGATGTGCCCGGCCAGTGCGCGGAGATCAATGGCGGCGACATCGACGTGCGTCGCACCGAGCGCGCACTCAGCCCCAGCCTGGCGGTATCCTGGCAGGCCACCGACTGGCTGCAACTGTTCGCAGAAGCCTCGCGTACTTCCCGCCCGCCGCGGGTGCAGGAGATGTTCTTCGAGAAGATCCCGCTGGAAGGCATGAGCGATGCCGATGGCGTGGGCGCCAACCCGTTCCTGCGCCGCGAGCGCTCGCGCAACCTGCAGTTCGGCGCCAACCTCAGCACCGACTCGCTGCTGGTCGACGGTGACCTGGCACAGCTGAGGATCACCCGCTTCGACAACCGCATCCGCGACTACATCAAGCCGCAGTATCTGCTGATCGTGCATCCGCCGGAAGTGGAACCGTTCGTGGTGCCGATCGACAGCGATCCGCAACTCACTGCCTGGACCGATGCGCTGGACGTGGACGACTTCAGCACCACCACGCGCTGGATGAACCACCCCGGCGTGGTGCGCATGCGCGGTATCGAACTGGAAGCGCATTACGCCAGCGAGCACTACCACGCCACGCTGAGCTGGACCCGCTCGCACACCAGTGCGCCGGCCATCGAGTTCGTCAACCTGGAAGACATCACCGCCCTGCCCGACCGCTACTGGACGCTGGACGTGGGCGGCCGCTGGTGGCAGCGGCGCGTGCAGGCCGGCCTGCGCGCCGAGTACTCCGGGCCGACCGAGGAAGGCTACGACTTCTTCCAGACCCGCAAGACCGGCGGCACCGGCGTGCTGCTCGACTTCTACGCCAGCTTCAAGCCCCAGGCCAACACCACGCTGTGGCTGAACATCGAAAACCTGCAGAACAAGGCCTATGACAACAATGCCTCGATCGACAGCATCTTCAGCCCGATCCTGGACCGCGGCAACGGCCGTGGCCGTACCGTCTCGATGGGCGTCAATGTGGCGTTCTAGCCGTCGCTGGCTGCCCGTATGCCTGCTCGCGCTGGCGACCGTGGCCAGCGCGCAGCCGATGCCTGGCTCAGTGATCGACCTGGCCAACGGCCGGCACCTGGACGAAGCCGCGTTCGTGGCGCGTGCGGCGGACGCCCGGAGGCTGCTGCTGGGTGAGCGCCATGACCTCGCCGGAGACCACGCCGCCCAGCGCTGGCTGCTGCAGGCGCTGCAGCGGCGGCGCCCGCAGGGTTCGCTGGTGCTGGAAATGATCGCCAGCGAGCGCCAGCCACGCCTGCAGCGGGTGCAGCGCTGGCTGGCCAAGGGCAACCATGCCGACGGTGCACGCCTGCAGGAGCTGCTGGGCTGGGATACACGATGGCCGTGGACCGCCTACGGCGGGCTGGTGCAGGACGCCACCGCTGCCGGCATCCCCTTGTTCGGCGGCAATCTCGCGCGCGTCGAGGTCAACGCCCACCTGGCGTCCGCTGATGCAGTGCGGTTCCCGCTGCCCGCCGCCCGCCAACGCCTGTCGGATGTGGTTCTGGCCCAGCACGCAGACGCGGCACCGATGCTGGAAGGGATGCTGGCCGTGCAACAGGCCCGCGACACGCGCATGGCACAGGTGCTGACCGCAGCACCCGCACCCGCGCTGCTGGTAGCCGGTCGCTGGCATGTGCTGCGCGGCACCGGGGTGCCGGGCTACCTGCCACCGGATACGCCTGCGCTGGTGATCGCATTGGCCTCGCCGGGTGAAACCGTCGGTGCTGCTGATGCCGATCTGCTGTGGGTGCTGGACGATGAGTGAGCGCGGCCAACACTGGCAGGCGATCGTGATCACCGTCGTCCTGCACCTGCTGCCCCTGCTGCTGTTGGTGCACTGGGTTGCAATGCCGCCGATGCTGCCACCGCCGGAGCAGGACGTGCGCATCAGCCTGCGCCTGCTGGCACCGGCCACGCCGCCACAGCCCGTAGAGGAGCGCCAGGCGGATACCCCCAGCCAGGCGCAGCAGGCGCGTGCATCGCAACCGACAAAGTCGCCGCCACCACCGAAGCCCACCGCCGCGCGCGAGGGCGAGTTGGCCGCCAGCGAAACGGGCGGGACGGGTCGAAAGCCGCTGCCGGTCGCCCCGCCTGCGGCCGCGACCGATGCAAGTCCCGCACCGGCATCGATCACGGCCGCGCCGCCCGCTCCAGACGCGCCACCGGCGGACTTCCAGGCCGGCGCCGCCAGCGACCAGTGGGAAGCCCGCCTGATGGCGCGGCTGGAGCGTTACCGCTATTACCCTGCCGCCGCGCGCTCGCGCCGGCAGCAGGGCACTGCCTGGGTCAGGGCCAGCATCGACCGCGAAGGTCGCCTGCTGGCGCTGCGGCTGGAGCAGTCCAGTGGCCAGCCGATGCTCGATGACGCTGCGCTGCAGACCTTCCGTCGCGCGCAGCCGCTGCCGCCCATTCCCGATGAACTGAAGGCACCGCAGGAACTGGTGGTGCCCGTGGAGTACTACCTGCGCTAGGCGGCGTAGGCCTCCGCCTCGATCTCGAACAGCATGCCGTCCAACGCCAGTCGCGGCACCGGGATCAGCGTGCAGGTGGGCGCCGCGCGGTTCGGCCAGCGCCGTCGCACCTGGTGGGCAATGATGCCCAGCCGGTCCTCATCGTGGCCGACCACCAGGATGCGCAGCCGCGCCACATCGGCCAGACTTGCCTGCGCCGATCGCAGCGCGGTCTGCAGGTTGTCCAGCGCCTGCCCGACCTGTTCTTCGAAGCTGGGCGAGAGGCGGCCCTGGGCATCCTCGCCGCCCTGCCCTGCGACATGGATCACCCGCGCCGGCAGGCGCACCACCGCCACGTGTGAGTAGCCGTTGGCCGAAGGATCGTAGAGGCCCGGTGGATTGAACAGTTCCAGCAGGCCATGGCTGAGGTCCGGTGTGGTCAGCAGGTTCATGCCGCGCGCCTCGTGGGGGATGCCGGCAGTCTGTGACCTCAACTCCGGTTGAGGTCAAATGGGTCCTGTGCAACAGAGTAGTCCGCCATGCGCAACGATCGCGCGTTTCCGTGGACTCGAGCCTGCTCGACTTCCACCGACCAGAAGCAGTCGAGCAAGCTCGACTCTACAGAAGCGTGGTCACGTCCACGCTGGGTCTGCGGTGAAATCAATGGTCAACCAGAACGTGCTGCCCCGCGCATCCAGCCGCACCGCAATCTCGTCACGCATCGCATCGACCTCGCCCACTGAACCCAGCGGCGTGGCCGGGTCGGCCAGCACGTGGATCTCGATGAAGCGCATCCGCCCCATCTTCGCCACATGGCTGGTGAAACCGGCATAGCCACGCTCGGCGACGAACGCCTGCATCACCCGCTGCACGCGCCGGTCCAGATCATCCGGTGCCACCTGCAGCACTTCGCGCATGGCCTTCCAGGCACCCCGCGCCGGCACCGGCAACACCGCCAGGCTGATCAACGCCAGCACGATCGAATCCAGGTACGGCACCCAGTGGTGCCACTCACCACCGTGCAGGACCAGCGCCAACACAAAGGCCAGTACCACTGCCAGGCTCATCAACCCGCCCAGCAGCCAGCCCCGTACATCCAGCCACAACAGCGCGGAGCGCAGATGCCGCGCCCGCTGCGCGACGAACGCCGCCATCGCCAGGTTGCTGGCACTCAGCAACGCCGCCCACCACAGCGCGGGCCCGAACTTCACTTCGTGCCCGCCCGTGGTCAAACCGATCACGGCGTTGGCCAGCGCATACACGCAGGCCAGCGACAGGATCACACCGCCCAGCGCCTCGACCATCGGCTCCAGGTGCCAGTAGCCGTACTGGAAGCGCGGGCTCTGCTCCCGCGCCACCAGCCGCAGCACCGACAACGACACCAGGGTCAGGGCGACATCGACCAGGCTGTACACGCCGTCGAACAGGATGGCCTGCGATCCCACCAGCAGGCCACCGATGAAGCCGACCGCGCTCACCGCCAGGGTGACCCCGATCGAGAACTTCAGGATGCGTTGCTCGCGCGCGGTATCCATCGTTCGCCGAACGGCCGACCGTTGCCGGTCAGGCCTTCAGCACCTCCACCTTGTACGAAACCGCATCCCCCTCCTGCTCGATGATGAGCCCGTGCACGTCCGACTCGAAGCCCGGGAAACGCGCATTCTGCTCGCGGGCGATGCGCAGCGACTGGATGATCGGCTCGTCGCTGTCACCGAAACGCTCACCCGGCATGATGGTCGGGATGCCCGGCGGGTACGGCACCAGCATGGTCGCCGCAATGCGGCCACTGATCTGCTCGATGTCGACCCGTTCGATCTCGCCCTTCACAAGGTGGTTGTAGGCATCGGCCGGGGTCATCACCGGCGTCGGCAGATCCACGTACATCTCGCGCATCACCTTGGCCACGGCGAATTCCTGGTTGAACGCATGCAGCGCGTCGCACAGGTCACGCAGGCCCCAGCCGGCGTAGGCATTCGGATAGTCGGCGGCCAGCGTCGGCAGTGCCTGGCTCAGCGGCGCATTGCGGTCGTAGAGTTCCTTGAACGCCATCAGCTCGGTGACCAGGGTGCTCCACTTGCCCTTGGTGATACCCATTGAGAACAGGAACAGCACCGAGTACAGGTTGGTCTTCTCCACGGTGATGCCGCGGCCCCACAGGAACTTGCTCAGCACCGCCGCCGGGATGCCCAGCTTGCCCATGTTGCCGTCCATCGCCAGGCCCGGGGTCAGCAGGGTCACCTTGATCGGGTCGATCAGCACATAGTCGTCGACCAGGTTCTCGAAACCGTGCCAGTGCGCATCCGGCTGCAGGTACCACTCCTCGCGCTTGGCCACCAGCGGCGCCGGCGTATCGCCCTTGTCCAGGCTGCGCTCGACCTGGGTCGGCTGCCACACGCTGAACCACCAGTCGTCGCGACCGAGGTCGTCGCGCACGTGCAGCATCGCGCGGCGGAAGGCGATGGCCTCGTCATGCATTTCCTGTACAAGCGAGCGGCCCGCGTCGCCTTCCATCATCTTCGAGGCCACGTCACAGGCCGCGATCACCCCGTAGTGCGGGCTGGTCGAGGTGTGCATCATGAACGACTCGTTGAAACGCTCGGCATCCAGGTTGCGCTGCGCCGAGTTGCGCACGTGGATCATCGACGCCTGCGAGAACGCGGCCAGCAGCTTGTGGGTGGAATGCGTGGTGAAGATGATCGCATCCTGCTCGCGCGGCTTGCCCTTGGCCATGCCGTAGTGGTTCTCGTAGAACGGATGGAACGCAGCGTAGGCGTACCAGGCTTCGTCGAAATGCAGGAAGTCCACCGCGCTGCCGATCTCGTCGGCGATCTTCTCGGCGTTGTAGCACAGGCCATCGTAGGTCGAGTTGGTGACCACCGCAATGCGCGGCTTGGAGCCGGCCTTGTAGGCCTGGCTGGCCAGCGGGTTGGCGGCGATGCGCTGCTGCAGCGACTCCGGCGTGAACTGGTCCAGGCTGATCGGGCCGATGATGCCATGCGCGTTGCGGCTGGGGGTGAAGTACACCGGTACCGCACCGGTCATGATCAGCGCGTGCAGCAGCGACTTGTGACAGTTGCGGTCGACGAACACCACGTCGCCGCGGGCCACCGTGCCATGCCAGACGATCTTGTTGGCAGTGGAGGTGCCGTTGGTGACGAAGAAGGTATGGTCGGCACCGAAATTGCGTGCGGCCTCGTTCTCGGCGTCCTTGATCGGGCCGGTGTGATCGAGCAGCGAGCCCAGTTCCGGCACCGAGATCGACAGATCGCTGCGCAGCGTGTTCTCACCGTAGAACTGATGGAATGCACGACCGACCGGCGACTTGGTGAACGCCACGCCGCCGGCATGGCCTGGCGTGTGCCAGGAGTAGTTCGACTCGGCCGCATGGTGGATCAATGCCTTGAAGAACGGCGGCAGCAGGTTCTTCATGTAGTCTTCGGCCGCGCGCATCACCTGCCGCGAGATGAAGCTCTTGGTATCTTCGAACAGGAAGATGAAACCGTGGATGTACTTGAGCAGCTTGCTCGGCACCTTCTCGATGGTGCGGCGCTCGCCGTACAGGAACACCGGCAGGTTGGCGCGGCGCGCGCTCTGCTCGCGCAGGAAGGCGGTCAGGCGCTGGAACTCGCCATCCACCTCTTCACTGCCGTCGATCGAGATCAGCACCGCCGAGGCCGCCACGTAGGTGCGGGCACCGGCGCGGGCATCATCCAGGTTCAGGCCGCACAGCACGCGCTGGTCGTTGCTGCGCAGCTCTTCCACCAGGGCGCGGATCAGGATGCCACCGATGCGCGGCGACTCGTAGTCGTTGTCGATGACAATGACCGGGTAATCCAGGGACTTGAAGTACACGTTGATTCTCCTTGACTAACTCAGGAACGCTGGGCGCCGGCGCTGATGGCCGATGCCTCGCGGGCGCGCTGCCGCTGCTGGCGGCGCTCCTCGCTGAAGAAGGGATAGAACACGGTGATGAACAGCACGAACAGGAAGGCGTACTGCACGATGGTTCCCGACGAGCCGTAGATCGCCCACAGGCAGTAAACGACGGTCAGGCTGGTCAGGGTCCAGAACGCACCGGTGTGGACCAGGGTGTGCGAGCGCTCGACCACGAAGTAGCAGGCCACGCACGAGTAGATGTAGGGCAGCAGGGTCAGCACCACCGCCGCCGATGTGATCACGTCGAACTGGGCCGACGCGGTTTCCGAGGTGGAGGTGACCAGCACCGCCAGGGTCATCAGCACGGCCACGATCAGCACACCCTTGACCGGCACGTCGTCCTTGTTGGTCTTGCTGAAGATGCTCGGGAACAGGCCGTCATCGGAGGCCGCCTTGGCGCTCTGCGCGGTCAGCAGGATCCAGCCGCCCAGCGAACCGGCGGCACCGATGAAGGCACACAGGCTGACCAGCGCACCACCCCAGCCACCGACGGCCTTGGCCGCAGCCAGTGCGAACGGCGCATCGGAAGTCTGCAGTTCGCCATTGGGCACCATGCCCATGATCACCGAGGAACTGGCGATGTAGGCGATGGCGGCCAGGAACACACCCGCCAGGGTGGCGCGGGCCACGTTCTTTTCCGGGTTCTCGACCACACCAGCGGTGACCGAGGCCGACTCGACACCAATGAAGGCCCACAGCGTCAGCGCCGCGGCGCTGGAGATCGCGCCGAAGTTCGATTCGCCGGACACGTTGTAGGCGCCCTTGAAAATGTCGGCATCGAAGAAGAACCAGCCGAAGATGGCGATGCCCAGGATCGGCACCAGCGCAAAACTGGTGGTGACGGTCTGCACCCGGCTGACGAACGCCGGACCGATCACGTTGGCGAAACTCAGCGCCCACACCAGGATCAGCACCGCGATGCAGCGCACCAGCGGCTCGGACAGGATCGGGAAGAAGTAGCTGAAATAGCCCACTGCGGCGATCGGAATGGCGACGTTGCCGATCCAGTTGGCGAACCAGTAGATGGTGTTGGTCTGGAAGCCCATGTACGGCCCGAACCAGTCGCGCGCATAGGCGTACGGGCCGCCCGCCTTGGGTGCCAGCTTGCCCAGCTTGGCGAACACGAAGGCCAACAACAGCGCGCCGGCGGTGGTGATCAACCAGCCCCAGATCGAGGCGGTACCAATCTTGGCCAGGCTCGATGGCAGCAGGAACACGCCTGAGCCCATCATGTTGCCGGCGACGAGGAAGGTGGCTCCGACCACCCCGATTTTCTTTGCTTCTGCCATGACGATCTCCGGTACTGGCATGAGCCCGGCAGCACCGGGCGTGGGGACGGTTGCGCTGGCGTACGACCGCTGGCGCCTATTTGATGAAGTTGTATTGCAGGCTGCCCTGCACCCGGACCGTGTCGCCGCGTGCGCCGCCCTGCTGTTCCAGGCGGCCATACAACAGCTCCATGCCCATCGTCCAGGACGGCGCAGGGCTCCAGATCAGGTTGAATACGCCGTACCGGCTCTGCCGGAAGGCATCGGCCGCCAGTGCGGCGTTCCGCTCCAGGGTCAGCTGGCCGAAGATCAGGTTCGATCGCCACAACTCGGACCAGTAGTGGGTATAGCCGACGAAGCCGCCGTGCAGGTCCAACGCGTCGAGGCGGCCATCGGCACCGACCACCGCGTCCAGCCCGGAGCCGGTCAGGTCGGCGGTATAGCGGCTGAGGCCGCGTCCTCCCAGCGCACCGAACAGCAGCAGGTCGCGCTCGCCCACCGAGGCCGAGCCACTCAGCTGCAGGCCGCCGGCCATTCGCCGGTCGTGCTCGCCATCGCCGTCATAGGCCAGACTGCGCGCCACCGCGCCCACCTGCAGGTGGCCCCAGTCGCGCTCCATGCGCGCGGTCACGGTTACGTCCGGCAGACGGTTCACCGCAGCCCGCTCATCACTGGCACCGGCAAGTTCAGTCTTCGGGTCTTCGGCCGCCACGGTCAGCGTGTTGCCCTTGCCCATCGTGAAGCTGTGGTGGATGCCGGCCACCAGCAGATAGCCGGCGCCGCCCGGCCCGGCGAAGTCCAGCGTGTCGGGCAGGCTGTCCGGGTCCATGAAGCTGGAGTAGCCATAGCCGGCATAGGTATTGCCGAGCTGTCCATAAGCATGCCGCAGGCGGAACTCGTAGCCATCGCTGCTGCCGAAGAAGTCGTTCTCCAGATAGAAGCGCAGGTTGCCGTGCGTGGTTGGACGCCGCGCCTCGAAGCTGAAGCGGGTCTGCTTGGCGTGGATGTTGAAGTTGGAGACATCGCGGTGGCTGCCGCCCACCGGCATCGACGAGGGAATGAACTGATCCTCGTCGCCGGCCGCGCGCGAATCGGCGATGGCATCCAGCTTGGCGTAACCGCCGATGCGGATCACCGTATCAGTGCCGGGTATGGCAAAGAACCCCTTCAGATCCGGATCGGTCGGGCCCGCCGCACTGTCCGGTCGCGACGCGGCGGTGGACGGATCGGCCACCGATTCGCGCTGCGGCAGCACCGGCTGTGCCACGCCCGGTACCTGGGTGGGGTGCAGCAGGTTGGCAGTGCTGGCAGGCGCGACCACGGCGGCGGGTGCCTGTGCTGTAGCAGGCGCAACGGTTGCGTCGCGCTGCTCAAGGCGGTCCAACCGCTGCTGCATGCCCTCCAGTGCCTGCCGCATGGCCGCAATCTCACGACGCAGCGCCTGCGCGTCCTCCTTGTCATCCACCTGTGCATACGCCGGCGTGATCGCCAGTGCTGTCACACAGGCCAGGCTCAGTACCGCCGCGCGCATTGCATCCTCCCTGGACGACCCCTGTTCGCAGCACGCAGACGGGACGCACGCATGCGCCACTCCGGCCTCGTGCTGCCGTTGCTGGAAATGCGGATACTGCGTCGACGACACCGGCCAGCCTGCGCATGGCAGGCAACAGGACGATGACACTGCCCTGCCCGCACCGATGTCGACGCCATCAAGGCCGCGCTGCCAGAGAGGTGGCGACCGCAGCGGTCTGGGTAACAAGCACAGAGTGAGAGTGTCGTGAATGGCTGTGCCAGCCGACCCTGATCAGGGCGTGGCGAGCGCGGCATCCATCGCGCATTGACGCTGTATTCCATGCGTCACAGGCTAATCCGCCTGTCGTTTTTGGCCTTGATTGGAATCAAGGCGGGATGCGTGATGTCAGTCACGATTCATACGTGACGATGAACCACTGTTGCGCGGGCCCGCAACCGCAATGCCCGCCATGGAATGTGACAGGCCCGCATGCTGCCATGCGGGCCTGCGCAATGTTTCATGGGGCTGGCGCCACTCAGCGCGGGCCAAGCACCGTCTGCAGATCGGCACCCTGCGGCAGACCCGCACGACGCTGCACCTGGCCCTGTGCGTCCTGGAACAGGATGCCCGGGGTGCCCTGGAAGCCCATCTCGATCATCAGCACCTGATTGGCGTCGAGCTTGCCAGCGATCTCGCGGCTGATGTTCGGCAGCGCCTTGATGCCACCGCGATCAAAATCGTGCTCGTTCTGCAGCAGCGCCGCACTCGGGTCACGCGCGGCAAGGATCGCCGCGGCCTTGGCCGGGCTGTCCTCGCGGATCACGCCGACCATGATGTGACGCAGCTGCACCTTGCCAGCATCGACCCACGGCCGTGCCGCTTCCCAGAACTTGTGGCAGTACGGGCAGTTGGCATCGCTGAAGGTATAGACCACGCGCGGCGCATCGGCCTTGCCATCACGCACCCAGGCACTGGCTTCCAGCTTGGTCCACATCTTGGCCGACATCGGCGAAGCCACCAGCTTTTCAACGGCCTCAGCGGCTACATCGTTGCCCTCCGCATCGAACAGGCTGCCGACCAGTACGTGCTTGCCATCAGCGGTGACATAGGCCGCTGCCGGCTGCTGGCCGCCGACCACGCCGGCGAAGCCCCGCAGGTCACCGGGGGCATCGAATTCTGCGACGACCTCGAAACCATGCTTCTCGATGCCCTTCAGCACCGCAGGGCGATCGCCCTTGTTAGCCGTGGCTGTGGCGCTCGCTGCCGGTGCCGCGGCGGTCTTGCCCGGTGGCGTCTGTGCCTGGCTGCAGGCGGCCAATGCCAGCAGGACCGGCAGCAACAGCACCGCCGGGGCGGTGCGCAGGGAAGTCGACAACATGGGAACTCCGTAGTGAGATGCCCGCGCAGGCTACCGCAGCCGGCGCAGTTTGTGTTCAAGAGCGGCTGCCGTCAGTTCGCCCAGGTGCAGTTCACGCAGGCGCCCTTCGGCGTCGAAGAACAGGGTCGAGGGATAGGCCTGCACGCCCAGCACCGTGGATGCCGCAGCGTCATCGTCCAGCAATACGTTGTGCAGCAGGAGCCGTTCGCGCGCAACGAAACCCTGGACCTCCTCAAGGGTTTCACCCTGATTGAGGAACACGAACTGCACGTCCGCATGCGCCTGCTGCGCCGCAGCCAGGACCGGCATCTCGCGCCGGCAGGGCCCGCACCAGGTCGCCCAGAGATTCAGCACAAGCGGTTTTCCCCGGAACTGCTGCAGATCAACCCTGCCCCCCTGCAGATCAGCAACCTGCAGTACCGGCAAGGGCATCTGCCGCTCCTGCCATGCGGACAGCAGCTGACTACCGCCCGCCCATAGCAGCACACCCGCCAACGCCGCGCCCAGCACCGGGGCGCGCAACGCCCGCCATGGGCGCACCCGCCACAGCCCCCATGCCGATCCCGCAACCAGGACAACCACCAGGTGGTAGCCACCATCGGCAATCTGCAGAATGCTCCACGGCGCCTCGCGATACAGGGCGAAGTTCAAGGCCACGAAGCTGATGCGACCACACAGCAGGCCCACCAGCAGCATGTCCAGAACCATGCTGGGTGCAGAAGGCAGCGGCATGCCGTCCTTCCTGCGTGGCCACAGACGCGCCACGGCCATGGCAATCACTACGCACACGAGAATCAACACCACCGGCATCGGCACCGGCCCAACGCTCGACATCAGACCACCTGTTCAATCGTCCACTGACTGCATGGTCGAAGTGTCGCGCTCCGGTTGCAAGCGCGACGATGCCGCCGACATCAGGCCGCGCTGCGCCCCAGTTGCATCACCGACGGCGATTGCAGCCCGCGCAGGCTGCCTGCCACCGACGGCATCAAGGGCCGCTCGCGACGCTTGCTGCTGACGTGACGCCGATAGTTGGCCGGCGTCATGCCAACGATGCGCAGGAACAACCGGCGGAAAGCACTCTGATCAGCATAGCCGACACCCCACGCCACCTCATCGATACCCGCCCCCTGCTGCAGCAGGGTCTGCGCCTTGGCGATGCGCAGCCGTTGGCAGTATTCGATCGGCCGCAGGCCGGTGGCCTTGAGGAACCGCCGCTGCAGTGTGCGCGGCTCCAGCCCGGAGACCTCGCAGATCGCGGCAAGGGTGGCGCCGCGTGCCGCCGTGGTGTGCAGCCAGCGCTGTGCCTTCAGCACATCACGATCGCCATGTGCGAAGTTGGCGCTGAAGCGCTCCAGGTCCTGCTGGATCGTGGCGGGCACGGTGATGCCCAGTTGCTGTGCGACCGCACTGGCCACGCCCTGCCCGTGCAGCCGGTACAACAGTCGCAGGCCAAGGAAGCGCCAGGCCTGGGCCCCGCCGACCGTCAGCAGGTCACCGTCATCCACCAGCGCCCGCTCGCTCGGCACCCAGCTCGCGGCCTGCGCCTGCAGGCCTGGATGGCGTCCGAGATCGGGGCCACTGACCGTACGCCCGGCCAGCAACCCGGCGCGTGCCAGCACGCTGACGCCATCACTGGCGGCGGCCAGCAGGCTGCCGCCGTCATAGTGCGCACGCAGCCAGTCCAGCAGGACCTCGTCCGCGCGCAGGCACGCGCCGGCACTGATCTGGCCGGGAACCGCGATCACAGCCGGGATGGCCGCATCGAGCATTTCCGCACCCGCAATACGATGCACCCCTGTCTGGCTGGCCGGCACGATCCAGCGGGTGACCAGCACCCGCTTGAACGGCCGACGCTGCTGCTGGGCAAGGCGATTGGCAACGTGCGCCATTTCGGCCAGTACGGAGGCGGCAGACGGATCACCTCCCGGGTATTCAACCACCGCGATCTCGACGAATCCTTCGTTCCTGAATCCTTCCACAGACCACCTCCTCGGTTCGTTGCAGGCCATCGAACGGCCGGTTCAGGCGAAGGGTAGGAACTGGTCCATCGGCGGGGCTATGAAGAAAGTTGCAAAGTGCGCTGAATGCGCGCACCCGGGCCAAGCCTTGACTCTCGACCAGACTCCAGGCTTCACAATGGTCGGCAGCCCCTGCAGGAATCCGCCATGAACATTGGACAACTGGCCCGCCAGGCGGGCGTACCGATCGATACGGTGCGCTACTACGAACGACAGCAGCTGCTGCCGACCGCGGCCCGCTCGGCGGGTGGCTACCGCATCTTCGGCGAGCAGGACCTGCGCCGGCTGCGATTCATCCGCCGCGCCAAGGCGCTGGGCTTCAGCCTTGAAGAGATCGGCGAGCTGCTCGCATTGAGCGATCGCCATTCGCAGGACATGGGCAGCGTGCGCGACACCGCGCAGGCGCGCCTGCAGGACATCGCACAGCGGATGGCGGAGCTGCAACGCATGCACACTGCACTTTCGCTGCTGGTCGACGCCTGCCCAGGTCACGGCGCGCTGGACCAGTGCCCGATCCTGGCGGCACTGACCGACGACGCTGCACAGGCGAAAGGCGACTGACATCGGCTTCGCAACGCACGTGAAGAAAAGTGCAACAAATGCTTGCCAACCCCCTGGGTCAAGGCTATTATTTCGCTCCTCAGCGACGTGGGGCCATAGCTCAGCTGGGAGAGCGCCTGCATGGCATGCAGGAGGTCAGCGGTTCGATCCCGCTTGGCTCCACCAATCTTTCGGCATTAGGCCGTCGAAAGGTCGCTAAAGAACATTGATGAGAATTGCGTCCCCATCGTCTAGAGGCCTAGGACATCACCCTTTCACGGTGGCGACCGGGGTTCGAATCCCCGTGGGGACGCCACTCATCACGAACAACGAGGACCCGGCCGATAACCGGGTCTTTTTTGTTCACCGCCTACCGGCATTCAGGTTGTGGCGTTGCGGTTCCCCTGCCCTCGTGGTCGCGGTTGAACCGGAACGAAAAAAAGCTCAAAAAAAGCTTCCACAAACGTGAACACGCAGGTATGATAGGCGGCTCGGTAACACGGGGCCATAGCTCAGCTGGGAGAGCGCCTGCATGGCATGCAGGAGGTCAGCGGTTCGATCCCGCTTGGCTCCACCACTTTCGACATTAGGCCGTCGAAAGTTCTACAACTTGAAGTTTTTCGTGCGTCCCCATCGTCTAGAGGCCTAGGACATCACCCTTTCACGGTGGCGACCGGGGTTCGAATCCCCGTGGGGACGCCAGTTTCAAAACGGACTCTGCTCCCGGCAGATCATCCGGAGTTTCACTGGGGCCATAGCTCAGCTGGGAGAGCGCCTGCATGGCATGCAGGAGGTCAGCGGTTCGATCCCGCTTGGCTCCACCACTTCGACATTAGGCCGTCGAAGGATCTACAACTTGAAGTTTTCGTGCGTCCCCATCGTCTAGAGGCCTAGGACATCACCCTTTCACGGTGGCGACCGGGGTTCGAATCCCCGTGGGG
>NZ_JBTMUR010000024.1:0-6349 GCF_054473855.1 Stenotrophomonas genospecies 3 | reverse complement strand
TTCGTGCGTCCCCATCGTCTAGAGGCCTAGGACATCACCCTTTCACGGTGGCGACCGGGGTTCGAATCCCCGTGGGGACGCCAATTCTTTAAAACCCCGGCTTCGGCCGGGGTTTTTCTTTGCCTGTGATTCCTGGGAAGGCCCTGTCCACGCATGGCGCGGATCTACTACAGGGCCGGGATGGATCCGGCGGCCGGTTGGCCCAGTAGATCCACGCCATGCGTGGATGGCTTCAACTCGGCCACACCTCAGAACCGGCGATACATCCCGATCGATGCAGGTGCGGTGGGTGCGAAACCAAACTGCGCGTACAACCGGTGCGCTTCACCATCCGCCAGAAGGCTGACGTATGCCGACGGCGGCAGGTTCGCCTGCATCCAGCCCTCCAGGCGACGCATCACTTCCTTGCCCAGGCCCTGCCCCTGCAGGCGCGGCAACACAGCGATATCGCAGACCTGCAGGTGGCAGCCCCCATCGCCGACGATGCGCCCCATCGCCACCAGCTCGTTACCCTGGTAGGCACACACGCCATACAGGGTATTGGGCAGCGCGCGTGCCGCCGCCTCCTGGCTCTTGGCACTGAGGCCCGCCAGCACACGCAGCTGGCAATAGTCTTCGACCGTGGGCACGGCGTCGCGGAACTGGCAGGCGACGGAATCATTCATGCGCTATCTCCCTGTAGGTCGGGCTATCCTGCCTCATCCATGTCGCAGCTGCTGCGACCCACGCCCGCAGAGTTCCCATGTGCTATTCCGCCCTCATCCGCGCCGACTACGCCAAGCTGGTGCGCGAGTTCGGCGCCATCCTGTCGCTGGAAGAATTCGCGGAGCTGTACGCGCACGATCCTGGCAAGAAGCGCCCCAGAACTCCCAAGGCGATGGATGACGGCTTCGCCGGCGCGCGCACCGAGCAGGGCCGCGACATCGTCGCGAAAATCCAGCAGTGGCATGCGCAGGAACGCCAGGATCTGGAAGCGGAGCTGGCCCGCCAGCGCGAGCGACGCGATATTGCCAATGCCACGCTGGCGACCCGCCCCACCCAGAAGGCACGCAACGACCTGCGCGTGGCCGGCAACCGCATCGATCGTGCGCAGGCTCGGCTGGAAGACCTGCACCGGGTGCAGTTGCTGCCGCGCGACAACCGCATTTTCCCCGGTACCTACGCACCGGTGATGGTCAGCGAGGGCGGCAAACGCGTGATCAAGCCGATGCGCTACCAGTGCCGGCTGCCGGACAAGCCGGTGCGCAACGACATCCTCTATCCCGGCACCTACAACGCGCGGCGCGACAGCCTGGAAGGCTATTGGCGCGGTGCATTCGGGCTGCGCCACGGCGTGGTGGTGGTGCAGGCGTTCTATGAGCACGTGCCACGCCATGCCATCGCCTGCCGTACGCTGGGTGCCGATGAGAAGGATCAGGACGTGGTGCTGGAGTTCCGGCCCGATCCCCCGCGCGACCTGCTGCTGGCCTGCCTGTGGGCGGAATGGGAAGGACCGGAAGGTCGCCTCCTGTCATTTGCCACGATCACCGACACGCCTCCGCACGATGTCGCCGCTGCGGGCCATGACCGCGGCGTCGTTCCCATCCGCAAGGAACACCTCGATGCCTGGCTCAATCCCGATCCGGATGACCTGGCGCGGCAGTACCGCATCCTCGACGACCGCGAGGAGATCCGCTACGTATACGAAGAAGCGGCCTGAGCACCGCGCACAGATGAAAAACCCCGCGTGGGCGGGGTTCATGGATCAGGGATTGCCGCCGCACATCGCCTCTTCGCAGAAGGCCTGTTCCTGCAGGCACTGTTCAACCTCTCCACCCCGCGCGATGCAGCTCTTGTAGAGCTGGAAACAGGGCTGGCCACACCACGCGGCAGAGGCCGTACCACCGAAGACCGCCATCGAAAGGACACCCGCAGCAACCATGCGCTTGATCCACTTCTTCATGCCACTCTCCTTGCAGGCCTGAGCATTCAGGCCCGGGCAGGATACGCCCACCGCTTCAGCACGCGCCAATCAGGCGCTGGCGCTGGCGCGGCCCACTGCGCGTACCAGCGCCTGGCTCAGATCTGCCGAGAGATAGGGCTTGACCAGCAGCACGCCGGCCAGCATCGGCTCGGGCAGCTGCTCGGCCTGCATCCCGGTGGCCAGCACGAACGGCACCCCGCGCGCCGACAGTGCCGCAGCCACCGGCTCGCTGGTCTCATTGCGGGCCAGGCGGTAATCGAGCAGGGCCACGTCCGGGGTCGACGCCTGCAGCAGGCGCAGCGCTTCAGCCACGCTCGCGGCCAGCCCCACCACCGTCGCACCGGCATGCACCAGCTGCATCTGCAGCAGTGCGGCACTCATCTCGTCGTTCTCGACCACCAGCACCCTCAGGTCCTGCAACACTGTCATCGGCTACCGCTCCTGGAGGCATTCAAGCCGCCGCAGTATAGCCATGACAGGGCCGAAGCCGACAGGACGCGCCCCGATCGGCCTCCCCACTATGAAAGCCGTGCCGACCTCGGTTACACTCGCACGCTGCCTGCCGGTGTGGCGGAATGGTATACGCAGCTGACTCAAAATCAGCCGGGGGTGACCCCATGAAGGTTCGAGTCCTTTCACCGGCACCACTGCATCAAAGGCCAGGTCACCGACCTGGCCTTTTGCATTTTCAGGGCCCGGGCGCCGACACTGGCGACGATGCCAACGCCCGCCCTGCCCACGCTCCCTGCCACCCTGCCCGCACGGCTGCGTCCACTGCACGTGGATGATGCTGCCACCTGGGCCGGCTATCTCTCGCTGCCCGGCGTGACCGAGCACACCAGCTGGGGCGACGTTTCCGAAAGAGCACTGCGCTGCCAGATCGCCGGTTACCTGCCCACGGCAACGGACCAGCGCTGGGCGCTGGTGGGCGCCGACAGCCAGCTGATCGGCACCGTTGGCCTGAACGGAATCGACCTGTCGCATGGCCGCGGCGAACTTGCCTATGATCTCGATCCGCGCTGGCAGGGTCAGGGACTGGCCACGCACGCAGCACGCGCGGTGCTCGAATGGGGCCATGCCGCACTCGCTCTGGTCCGAATCCAGGCGACTGTCCTGGACAGCAACGCCCGCTCGATCGCCGTGCTGGAACGCCTCGGCATGCAGCGCGAAGGCCTGCTGCGCGCTTACCGGCGGGTTCGAGGACAGCCCCGTGACTTCTGGATGTACGCCCGCGTCGAAGGCTCCGCGTCACCATGCTGAAACACAACTGCGACTTCCGGCAAGCTTCGAAATAGACGCAGCGCACACTTTTCTTGCAAGCCACACGTGCTTCTGCCTATCGTGATCCCAGCCGGAGCTGGGGGCGGGGGAATGCATGACGTTGCGTGCGGCACTGTTTTTTCTGGTCACGCACGCGCTCGTCATTGCCTTTGTTGGCCCGCAGGACCCGGTCGGCTCCTACCTGATGCTGATCACTGCCCCGTTGCTGGCTGCACTGGCCTGTGTGCGGCGTGCACGTGACAGCCGCCAGGCGGCCTGCAAATGGCGGACGCTGGGCGCTGCCATGGGCCTGTTCTCGCTGGCCCTGCTCGCCCTGCTGTACCGCAATGTGGCCGGCCTCGATCCTGCGCAGATGACCGTGTCTTCGCTGATCCTGTACGTGTTCTACCGCATCCCCCTGACCTACGTGGCCGCCAGCCCGGGCGGCGGCAACCGCTGCATCCGCGCGGTGGACCTGCTGATCATCGCGCTGCTGTGGCTGCTGTACTTCGGGCACACGCGGGCGATGGCGCATTTCAACGCCGCATTGTGGACGCAGTGCCTGAACGCCATGAGCAACCTACAGAACAGCCTGGTGTTCTGCTTCGCGCTGATCCGCTTCCTGGCCGAGGACAATCCCGACCGCCGCGATTTTTTCCGGACACTTGCGATCTACGCGCTGGGCTACTTCCTGCTGGCGTTCTACATCAACACCTACCAGCCGCAGCTGCCTGACGGCAACTGGGGGGACCTGCTGATCAGCGGACTGTTCGTGATGCTGGCCGTCATGGCCGCCAGCAAGCGCCGCTATCCGACGGTGGAGGTATCGCGCAGCCTGCGCCGCATCGTCGACGCCGGCGTGCCGTTGATGCTGCCCTTGCTGCTGATGATGGTGGCGCTGCTGGTCGCGCGCCTGCAGCCCACCCTGGCCACGGTGGGCTTCATTGGTGCCATGCTCGGTTATGCCCTGCGCAGCGTGCTGAGCCAGGTGGAGATCCAGCGCCAGCGCGATGAGCTGGAAACGCTGGCGCGGCGCGATCCGCTGACTGGGCTGGGCAACCGCCGCAGCTTCGACGAATCTCTTGGCAATGCCCGTGGCCGCGCACGCCGCCAGGGACTCGGGCTGGCGGTACTGATGATCGACATCGATCACTTCAAACGGCTCAATGACACCTATGGCCATCCGGAGGGCGATCGTCGCCTGCAGTCGGTCGCCGCCATTCTTGATGGCTGCCTGCAACGAGGTGACGATCTGCTGGCGCGCTATGGCGGCGAAGAGTTCATCGCCGCCCTGCCCTCGCCCGATGCCGCCCACGCACTGGGCCTGGGCGAACGGCTGCGCGCTTCGGTCGAAGTCGCAGCCCTGCCCGCTCCCGAGGCCACCGTCACCATCAGCATCGGCGTGGCCTGGCAGGCGCCCGGCGAAGACCGCGATCCGCGCGACCTGGTCGAACGCGCCGACCAGGCCCTGTACCGCGCCAAACATGCCGGTCGCAACTGCGTACGCGGCGACACCGATAGCATGGAAGACCCGTCCGGTCGCCGCGCCTAGACCGCGTGCAGCCCCGCTGTTCCGTGCCGGTGCCCGGCCCCGCCCTGCACGCGGAAACTGGCCACGGTCTGCAGCAGCTGCGCCGACTGCTCTTCCATGCTGCGCGCCGCCGCCGACGCCTCCTCGACCAGGGCCGCGTTCTGCTGGGTGCCCTGATCGATCAGGTCGACCGCATGATTCATCTGCTGGATATCGTCGCTCTGCTGCTGCGAGGCCGCGCTGATTTCAGTCATCAGGTCACTGACCCGGCGCACGTTGGTCACGATTTCATCCATGGTACGGCCCGCGCTCTCAACCTGCGCCGTGCCGGCGCCCACATTGGCAACCGACTCATCGATCAGGTGCTTGATCTCCTTGGCTGCGCTGGCCGAACGCTGCGACAGCTCGCGGATCTCAGTGGCGACCACGGCAAAGCCGCGGCCATGTTCACCGGCACGCGCAGCCTCCACCGCTGCGTTCAGCGCGAGAATGTTGGTCTGGAAGGCGATGCCGTCGATCACTCCGATGATGTCGACGATGCGCCGCGACGAGGCATTGATCACCGCCATCGTCTCGACCACTTCATGCACCACAGTGCCGCCTCGAGCGGCGACGTCGGCCGCTCCACCGGCCAGCTGGCTGGCCTGGCGCGCGTTGGTGGCCGTGCGCTGCACGGTCTCGGCCAGGCCTTTCATCGACACAGCGGTTTCCTCCAGCGAGGCCGCCTGCTGCTCGGTACGCTGCGAGAGGTCACTGTTGCCCTGTGCGATTTCGGTCGCGCCGACTGCGATGGTGTCCGCGGCGAACTTGATCTGGCCGATGATCGCGGCCATCGCCTCGACCAGCGAATTCACGCCTTCGCACAGTTCGGCGATCGACCCGTTCTTGTCGGCGGTGGCCACGCGCGGGGTCAGATCGCCCTGCTTGGCGGCAGCCACCACCTCGCGGGTCTGCGCCACGGCGCGCTGCATGGCCTGGTTCTCGTGCACCTGCGCGGTGATGTCGGTGGCGTACTTGACGACCTTGAACGGCTTGCCATTGAGGTCCAGGATCGGGTTGTAGGATGCCTGGATCCAGACCTCGCGCCCGCCCTTGCCCAGGCGCCGATACTGGCCGGCGTCATATTCGCCGCGCCCGAGCTTCTCCCAGAACTGGCGATACTCGACGCTGCTGCGATGCTCAGGCTCGACAAACAATGAATGGTGCTGCCCGCGCACCTCGTCCAGGCTGTAGCCGGTAGCGGCCAGGAAATTGTCATTGGCCGACAGGATGCGGCCATCCATGCTGAACTCGATCACCGCCTGCGATTTGGCGATCGCGGCCAGTTGCCCCGCCGAGTCGGCCGCCTGCAGCTTCTGCGCGGTGATGTCGGTCGCGAACTTGACCACCTTGTACGGCCGCCCCTGGCGGTCCAGCACCGGGTTGTACGAGGCCTGGATCCAGATCTCACGCTGGCCCTTGCCGAAGCGCCGGTACTGTCCGGCGTCATATTCGCCACGCCCCAGGCGCACCCAGAAGTGAAGTGACCCCCGGGAGTTGGACGTCAGATCCAACCCCGAGGGTTACATGAACAGATATGACGCACGTTTCAAACT
>NZ_JBTMUR010000023.1:0-34107 GCF_054473855.1 Stenotrophomonas genospecies 3 | reverse complement strand
GTCATGGGACATGGCTGCTGTATCGGCGGGGTGGGCGCCGAACTTGAGCGCTTTTGTAGAGTCGCGCCATGCTCGACCCTGCCTCTGTAGAGTCGAGCTTGCTCGACTGGTCACGAAGCAGTCGAGCAAGCTCGACTCTACACAAGCCCCTCTGGCACACCCCTTGCACGGACCTGGGCCAGATCCCATCGACAGGAGGCGCCATGCGCCGGGTCACATCGCTCTTCGCCATCGCGCTGGCCCTGGCCTCGCCGTGGGCGGTTGCCGCCGACTGGCAGCCGGTGGCCAGTATCCGCACCGCCGCGTTGTCGACGCTGCCGGCCGGCAGCGAGGGCGAGGCCCAGGTGGCCGATGCGCTGCGCTTGCCCAGGTGTGGTGGCGCGCTGCAGGTGCAGCCCACCGCCAACACCACGGTTGAAGTCAGCTGCCCCGATGCCGGCGGCTGGCGCCTGTTCGTACCAGTAAAGGTGCGGCGCAACCAGACCGTGCTGGTGCTCAACCGCGGAATCGGTACTGGAGAAACCCTCACCGCCGCCGATATCACCACTGCCCAGCGTGATGCCGCCCGGATTGCCGGTGCGGTGCTGGCCGATCCGAATGCAGCGATCGGCCGCATCGCCCGCCGTCCGTTGCAGGCCGGAGCCTTGCTGTCGAACAACGATCTGGTGGTGCAGCGTCTCATCAAGCGAGGAGACAATGTGGCCCTGGTTTCGCGTCGCGGCTCGGTCGAGGTCCGTATTGCAGGCCGTGCGATGGGCGATGCCGGTGAAAACGAACGGGTCTCGGTGGAGAACCTGTCCTCGCGGCGCATCGTGCAGGGCACGGTCGATGCCGCCGGTGACGTAATCGTGGCGCGTTGATTTACCGCAAAATATCCCTAAAGATCACGGCCCTGCGGCCGTTATCCCTTGTGAACGGCAACTCCAGGACACCCCATGAGCCAGAAAATCGACGGCAACCTGCAGGTCCCCCAGGCACTGCGCAGCGTGACGACCACGGCCAACAAGCCCGGCGTCAGCACCGATGCGGCGGCGCGCCCGGTCGAAGCGGCCGACAGCCTGCGCCTGACCGGCGAGGCCACCAATCTGCAGGCCATCGAGCGTGAGCTGACCACCGCCCCGGCAATCGACGCCCAGCGTGTGGCCGCAGTGCGCGAGTCGCTGCAGAACGGCACCTACAAGATCAATCCGGACGCGATCGCATCGCGCATGCTTGAGCTGGATCAGCAGCTGCACGGATGACCGCGCCGATGAGCGAACAACTGCAGCGGCTGGCCCAGGCGCTTGACGTTGAACGTCAGGCGCTGGTCGATCATGACGTACACGCGCTGATCCGGGCGACAGGTGCCAAGCTGGAGGCGCTGCGTGCACTGGAAGGCACGCCGCCGCTTGGTGAGGGGGATCACCTCCAGGAACTGGCCGAACGCAACCGTGCCAATGGTGTGCTGCTGTCGCGCCGGCGCCGCGAGGTCGATTGGGCGCTGCGCCAGCTCGGGCGTACCGAGGCCTCCTCCTCCTATGATGCCAAGGGCCAGTCGCATACGGTCACTGCGCGGCGCCCACTCGCCATCGCCTGACGCGACGGCGGTCGCACATCCCACCCCCGCGGGCTGAAGCCCGCCGCACGACCGCGTATATTGGGCGCCTGTTCGAATGCCCCGAGTCGCCGTGTCCGCTGCCAACGCCCTGGTTACCGCCCCCCTTCCGCCGCAGCCGGTGCTGCAGGCGCTGCTTGAGCGCCTGCGCGAAGGGCTGCTGCTGTTCACCGAAGACGGGCAGGTGGCCCTGGCCAACCCGGCCGCGCAGAACCTGCTGGCCAGCGGTGAGGGCGGCGGCCTGCCACCGCCGCAGCGCCTGCGTGAACTGCTGCCGCCTGATGCATTGGAGCAGGCGCGCCAGCATGGTCACTGGAACGGCAGCCTGCCGCTGGGCGAGGGCGTGGTCATCGCCCATCTGTATCACCACGGCCCGGTCGGCCAGGGGCACTTCCTGGCGTTGTTCCGCCATATCGAAGGCCAGGAAGACTACGAACGCGAATTGCAGCAGCGTCATGCAGAGCTGCGGCAGGCCTACCTGCGCCTCAACGGTACCCAGGAAAAACTGCTGCAGTCGGAGAAGATGGCCTCGATCGGCCAGCTCGCCGCAGGCGTCGCGCACGAGATCAACAACCCGATCGGCTACGTGCACTCCAACCTGGGCAGCCTGCAGGAGTACCTGCGCAGCCTGTTCACCGTGATCGAAGCCTACGAGCGCGCATTGCGGGCGCCGGACCCGAAGGCGCTGATCCCGGAGATCGACGATATCCGTGACCGCCTGGACATCGATTTCATCAGCCGCGACCTGCCGCAGCTGATGGCCGAGTCGCGCGAAGGCATCGAGCGGGTGACGCGCATCGTGCGTGATCTGAAGGACTTCTCGTATTCCGGCCGCGACGAGTCGTGGAAGCTGGTCGACCTGCACGCGGGTCTGGAATCGACCATCAACATCATCTGGAACGAGCTGAAGTACAAGGTCACCCTGGTGCGGGAGTTCGGCCAGTTGCCGTTGGTGGAGTGCCTGCCGTCGGAATTGAACCAGGTCTACATGAACCTGCTGCTCAACGCCGGCCACGCCATCGCCGAGCGCGGCACGATCACGGTGCGTACCGGCGTCGATGGCGATCACGTGTGGGTCGAGTTTGAAGACACCGGCGGTGGCATCTCGCCGGAACTGCGCCAGCGCATCTTCGATCCGTTCTTCACCACCAAGCCGGTGGGCAGCGGTACCGGCCTGGGCCTGTCGATCTCCTACAGCATCATCAACAAGCACCACGGCCGCATCGACCTGGACAGTACCCCAGGCGTGGGTTCGCGTTTCCGCGTGGTGCTGCCGGTGAAGCAGCCGCGCTGACTGCTCAGGGTAGTGCCGGCCGCTGGCCGGCAACCTCATTGAACCCGGCATCGAGAGCAGCCGGCCAGCGGCCGGCTCTACCAGGGCTTGTCCCAGACCTGGATTCGCGCTTCGAGTAGTGCCGGCCGCTGGCCGGCAACCTCATTGAACCCGACGTCCAGAGCAGCCGGCCAGCGGCCGGCTCTACCAGGGCTTGTCCCCGACCTGGATTCGCGCTTCGGGTAGTGCCGGCCGCTGGCCGGCAACCTCATTGAACTGGGCATCGAGAGCAGCCGGCCAGCGGCCGGCTCTACCAGGGCTTGTCCCCGACCGGGTTCGCGCTTCGGGTAGTGCCGGTCGCTGGCCGGCAACCTCATTGAACCCGACATCCAGAGCAGCCGGCCAGCGGCCGGCTCTACCAGAGGGGATCGTTACCGCAATGGGCGATCCTCGCCGCCATCTCCGCTTTCTACCGGCGCCGGACCGGCGTTGCTGCGGCGCTGCTCCTCGAAGGTGCGGAACGCCTGGTGGATGTGCTTGCGCAGCTCGTCGTCGTTCCACGGCTTGGTCAGGAAGCGATAGATCGCACCGCGGTTGATCGCGTCGGTCACGGTGTTCAGGTCGGTGTAACCGGACAGCACCAGGCGGATCGTGTCCGGGTACAGCATCTTCACCCGGCCCAGGAACTCGGTGCCGCTCATGTCGCTCATGCGCTGGTCGGACAGGATCACCTGCACGTCATTGATTGCCAGCAGGTCGAATGCATCGCGCACGTTGCCGGCGGCCAGGATGCGGTAGCCGTCGCGACGGAACAGGCGCACCAGCGAGCGCAGTACGTTCTCTTCGTCGTCCAGCAATAGCAGCGTGCGGTCGGGACGGGTCTCGGCAAAGGCTTCCGGACGCAGGTAGCGGCGGCGCAGGGTCATGCCGGCGGCATCGGCCGACATCGGTTCGCCGAACAGGTAGCCCTGGAACACATCGCAGTCGTTGCGGCGCAGGAAGCCCAGCTGGGCCTGCGATTCCACACCGTTGGCGATCACGGTCATGCCCAGCTGATGGCCCATGGCGATGATCGCGCGGGCGATGGCCGCCTCACGGTTGCCGGCCGGCGCGCTCTTGATGAAGCTGCGGTCGATCTTGAGCTTGTCCACCGGGTAGCGGACCAGTGCACTCAGGCTGGAATCGCCGGTGCCGAAATTGTCCAGGCTCAGGCTGATACCTTCGTTGCGCAGATTGGCCAGCGTCTCGTGCACGAAGTTGACGTTGTTGGTCAGCGCGCTTTCGTTGATCTCCAGCGTCAGCATCTGTGCCGGCACGCCCGCGGCCTGGATCAGGCCCATGACTTCAGCGAAGAAGTTGGGCCGCAGCAGCTGCAGGGTGGAGACATTCACCGCGATGGTGAAGTCGTCGAAGCCCTGGTCGCGCCACAGGCGTGCCTGCTTCAGTGCGCCTTCCAGCACCCAGGTGCCGATCTGCACGATGATGCCCAGCCGCTCTGCCGTGCGCATGAAGCGCTCCGGCACCAGCATGCCCAGCGTCGGCGACTGCCAGCGCAGCAGCGCTTCCATGCCGACCACGTGGCCATCGCGGGCGCTGACCAGCGGCTGGTAACGCAGTTTCAGCTCACCATTGGGAATGGCGTCCACGATCTGGCGGGCGATGATGCTTTCGCTGTGCGCGCTCGGTGGCGTATCCACGGCGTGGATGCGCACCGCGTTGCCGCCTTCGCGGGCCGCCTGGTACAGCGCATCTTCGGCGTGATCGAGCAGGCGCGAGGTGCTGCTGGCATGGTCCGGGCACAGGCTGACGCCCAGCTTGCCGGTCATGAACAAGGTGTACGGCAGCACCGACAGCGGCAGCTCCATCTGCTGCCGGATCTCCTCTGCGAAGTCCTCCGGCAATGGCACGTCGGCGGTGCGTGGCACTGCGATCAAGAACTCATCGCTGCCGTGGCGCCACAGCTTGCCGCGACCACGCAGGTAGGACTGCAACCGCTGCGCCACCAGCACCAGGGCCTGGTCACCCACCTCGGCGCTCATGTTTTCGTTGACCGAGGCGAAGTGGTCGATGTCCACGTGCATCAACATCAGTGCGGTGCCGCCCGAGGCCGCCTCGGCGACCATCGCCTGCAGCTCGGGGTTGCCGGCGCCAAGGCGGTCAGGCGCATCATCGATGCTGACCGGGGGCTGGTTGGGATTCCACATAGGCTCAGTAGTCCGGTGACTCAACGGCGGCCATGCTGGCCGCCTGGTAGGGGAGGTGAACGTCGATCAGGGTGCCTTCACCATGCGCGGATTCGATCCGCACATGGCCACCGACGCTCTGCGCACGTTCACGCATCACGATCAGGCCCAGCCCGCGCGGACCATCGGGGTCGAAACCCTCGCCGTCGTCGCGGATCTGCAGGTGCAGGCCGCGCTGGCCGACATCGCGCAGCTGCAGCAGGACCTGGCTGGCGCGGGCATGGCGCAGGGCATTGGTCAGGCTCTCCTGCGCGATACGGAAGCAGGCCTGCTCGATGCTGTTGTCAGGACGTTGTGGCAGCGGTTCGATCTCGGCCAGCAGTTCCACTGGCGACGAACGGAACAGCACCCGTGCCTGCCAGCTCAGTGCGGCCTCCAGGCCCAGGGCATCCAGCTGCGGCGGGCGCAGCAGCGTGGAGATGTCGCGCAGCTTGGCCACGGTGGTGTCGGCCAGGCTGACGATCTGCGCCAGATCCTCGGCGCGGCGCTGTGGATCGTCCTCGTCCTGAGCGGCATACGCAGACAATTTGATCGCTGTGATCGCCTGGCCGATATCGTCGTGCAGGTCGCGCGAGATCGCGCGGCGCTCATCCTCCTGCAGCGAGAACAGGCGGCCGGCCATCGCCTGCAGTTCACGGTTGCTGGTTTCCAGTGCACTGCGGGTGCGCTCGGAATCGCTCAGGTCGCGCACGATCAGCAGCTTGCAGTCGCGTCCGCCATAACGCACTTCGCCCACCGCCAGGCCGGCATGGAAGCTGCGGCCATCCGCGCGCTGCATCGCCACCACGCTGCTGTGACCGGGCCCCAGGTGTGGCTGGCCTGCACGCAATTGGCTGCGCACGCGGGCCAGATCGGCGCTGTCCACCAGTGCTGACAGGGGCTCGCCCAGCAGGGTGTGGCTGCCATAGCCGAACAGGCTGGCGGCCCAGGCGTTGGCGTACAGCACGTGTTCGTCGGAGAGGATGACCACGCCGTCGGGCAGTACCCGTACCAGCTCGCGGAACTGTTCCTCGCGCTCGCGCAGCAGGCGTCGCGACTGCTCGCGCTCCGTCACGTCCTGCAGGGTGCCCAGCACGCGGTTGCGGCCGGCCTCGTCGATGCCGCTGGCCGCACGCAGATGCACCATCAAGGCGCGCCCATCCATCGACAGCAACGGCAACAGCACGTCCACCTGCACGGGATCGCCGGAGCAGAGCTCGGCCAGCAGCTGTTCGGTCTGGGTGGCGGTGGCCGGGTCGGCCGGCACCAGCAGTTCGTCGAAGCGATGCCAGCGCCGCGCCTCGGGCGGGCGGCGACCGAGCAGGCGATAGACCTGGTTCGAATAGCGGCCAAGTCCCGTGGAGGGGTCCAGCTCCCAGGCGCCGATGCGTGCCAGCTCGTGGGCTTCTTCGACCCGCGCCAGCGCCTGGTCACGGCGCAGCTGGGCCAGGTTTTCAGCGGTGCGGTCGATGGCAATCAGCAGGCGGGCGTTGTGGCCGTCATAGCTGATGGCGTTGGAGCGAAGTTCCATCTGACGCAGGGAGCCGTCGCGCAGCTGCAGCTGGGTACGCAGTATGCACAGTTCCTCCGGTGCCTCGCGGATCGCCTCCAGCTTGGTCTGCAGTGCCTGGTCCTGGCCTGGCGGCCACAGCGAATCGATGGTCTGCTCCAGCAGTTCGTCACGGTCCCAGCCGAAGGCCGTACAGGCCGCCGGATTGGCATCGAGGATCGCCAGTGTGTCCAGGTCGTAGACCAGGATCGGGCCGGGGTTGCCTTCGAACATCTGCCGCAGGCGCAGCTCGGAGGCCTGCTGGCGTGCATGGGTGTGCAGCACATGCTCGGCCAGCGGGCGCAGCAGCAGATACAGCAGGCCGGCACTGGCGAGGGCAAAGAACGAGCCCTTCAGGCCCTGCCACAAGGCCGCCTGCTGCGGGTCGGGCACCAGTGCCTGCACTGCACTGTCGGTGGAGATCATCCAGGCCAGCGCCATCGCCAGGTAGCTCAGCACCACCCGGCGCCGGTCGCGGCTCAGCGCCTGCGCCATCCGCGGGTCGGGAACTGGGGCGTTGCCGGTCGGTTCTGCGGGCATGGACAGGGCGGAAGAAAGGGGCGCCGGCCATCTTACCGCGCAGGTGCGCCCAGACCACTCAATTATCCGCCGCAGGCGCCGTTAACCACTGCGTGCCCCGCTGACGGGCGTGTCATCCGGAGCAAGATCGCGTGGACCAAGGGATCATCGCCAGCCTGCTGCAGCACCCGCTTGCGTCGGCGCTGGTCATCGTCGACCGCACGGGCCGCCCGCTGGCGGCCAATCCGGCTGCGCGCGAGCATGGCCTGCCGGAGACCGTGGCTGCGTATGCGCCGATGCTGGAAGATCTGCGCCTGATGGCCGCCGATGGCGGCATCGTGGCCTGCACGCTGCCGGGTGGCCCGCACGGCCACTACGACGGCCACCTGCGCGCGGTGCATGATGGCGCCGGCAACCTGCTGGCCTTCACGCTGAGCATTCCCGAGCCGGTGCCGCTCAGCGGCGGTGGGCGCTGGGAGCTGGCGCTGGACAGTGCCGGGCACAGCCTCTGGGACTGGGACATTCCCAGCGACCGTGTGGTGCGCACCCCGGCACTGGGCGATGAAACCGCTACCGAGATTCTGGCCCGCGTGCACAGCGAGGACATCGCACAGGTGCGGGCTGCACTGGATGAGCATCTGCGTGGCTTGAGCGAGCAGTACAGCGCACAGTTCCGTTTCCGCCAGGCCGATGGCCAGTGGCGTTGGGTACTGGACCGCGGGCGCGTGGTCGCGCGCACCGCCGATGGCCAGCCGCTGCGCATGGTCGGCACGCATACCGATATCGAACAACAGAAGCAGCTGGAAGGGCTGCTTCAGGAACAGCAGCTGCACCTGAGCGAGGCCCAGCGCATCGCCAGCATGGGCAGCTGGTCGTTCGACCCCAACAGCGGTCATTTCTGGTGGTCGCCGGAGCTGCGTTCGCTGCTGGCGTTGGAGCAGGGGGCCGTACCCGGCCAGCGGCGCTGGCTGAAGCAGCTGCATCCGCGCTCGCGTGGTGCGCTACGCGCAGCATGGCGGCGCTTGTGGCGCGACGGCCGGGCCGCCAACCTCGAGCTGGAGCTGACCCGGGGCAACGAACCGTCGCAGCATCTGCGGCTGTGGATGCAGCCGCTGCTGGACACCGATGGCCAGCCCAAGCGCCTGCTCGGCCAGGTGCAGAACATCACCGAGCAGCACCAGACCGATGCACTGATCCGCTGGCGTACAGAACTGCTCAACCGTGTTTCCGCGCTGGGCCGCATCGGCGGCTGCGAGATCGAAGTGCAGACCCGGCACATGCAGTGGACCGAGGAGTGCTACCGCATCCATGGGCTGCGCAAGGAGCCGATCACCCTCGATCAGGCGCTGGCGCTGTACACCGAAGATTCGCGCAATGCCTTCGAGGCTGCACTGGTCCGGATTGCCGGCGGCGGGCTGCCCGAACAGCTGGACCTGTGCTTCTACCGCCAGTCTGGCCTGCGCGTGTGGGTGCAGGTACTGATCGAGCTGGATCGCCGTGACGGCCTGCCGCCTCGGTTCGTGGTGCTGTTCCGTGACATCACCCGCGAGCGCGAGGCCAACGAGCGCATCGAGCTGCTGGCGCACTACGATCTGCTCACCGGCCTGCCCAATCGTGTGCTGCTCGGCGAACAGACCGCCGAAGCCATCGAGGAAGCGCGCGACCGCGGCACCTCGCTGGCGATGTTGTTCATCGACCTGGACGGCTTCAAGACCATCAATGACAGCTTCGGTCATGCCACCGGTGATGCGCTGCTGAAGGCCGCCGCCACCCGCCTGCACCAGAACCTGCGCAACAACGACCTGTTCGGCCGCTTCAGTGGCGACGAGTTCATCGTCGTGCTGCGCGACCTGGCCGAGCCGGAAGACGCCGGCCACGTGGCGCGGAAGCTGATCGCTTCGCTGGCCGAGCCATTGCGCCGTGGCGAGACCACGTTGAAGGTCGGTGCCAGCGTCGGCATCGCGATGCTGGGCGATGCGCAGACCGATTTCGATTCACTGCTGCGTGCCGCCGACGCCGCGATGTACGCGGCCAAGGAAGCGGGGCGCAACACCTACCAGTACTACAGCCAGGACGCATTGGCCCGCATCCAGCGCAAGCTCGAGTTGGAGCATGCCCTGCACGGCGCGATCGAACGCGAAGAGTTCAGCCTGGCCTACCAGCCGCTGCTGCATGCGCACCAGGGCGAGCCACCGGCGATCGAGGCACTGCTGCGCTGGCATCGGCCCGGCATCGGCTACTGCAGCCCGGCCGAGTTCATTCCGATTGCAGAGAAGTGCGGCGAGATCGTGCGCATCGGCGACTGGGTGCTGAACGAAGCCTGCCGCCAGGCAATCGCCTGGGACCGGGCCGGCCTGTGTTTCGACCGCATCGCGGTCAATGTGTCGGCGGTGCAGCTGCGTGATCGTGGCTTCGCCGAACGCGTGATCGAGATCTGCCATGCCCATGGCTGGCCGCCCCAGAGGCTGGAACTGGAGCTGACCGAGTCGGCGCTGATCCGTGACACCGACATCCTGCGCCACTGCTTCGACGTGCTGGAACGGCACGGCGTGCCGCTGGCGGTGGATGACTTTGGTACCGGCTTCTCAAACCTCAATTATCTCAACCGCTTCCCGGTCGGCCGCCTGAAGATCGACCGCAGTTTCGTGCAGGGCATGCTGCATGACTCTGGCACCGCCGAAGTCACCCAGGCCATCGTGCACCTGGGTCACGCACTGGGCATGAAGGTGGTGGCCGAGGGCGTGGAAACGCATCAGGAAGAAGACATGCTGCGTCGCCAGGGCTGCGACGAGATCCAGGGCTACCTGTACTCGCGCCCGCTCAGCCCGCGCGACCTGGCGCAGTGGCTGCGCCAGCAGCACGCCGCGCCCGGGCGCACCGACGCTGCCAGCGAGGTCGTGCTGGCGCGCTGAGGCTGGCGCCGGGCCATGCCAGTCGGGATCGCCGCACGCCGACGCACCGCTCTGGTAGGTGTCGACCTTGGTCGACACGGATGCCGGTGCTCGCGATCATCCACGCATGGCGTGGATCTACTGCGATGCGGCAACCATTCGCTGCGGAAATTCGGAGCGAAGCCGTGCGCGCACTGCTTCCACCACATGTACATAGCGTCGGCGCTGGATGAAATAGCCCATGTAGAACAGCAGCAGGGCCACCAGCATCGGCGACGCAGCCGGGCGGACCAGGATGATGGGCACCAGCATCAGTGCCAGGCCCAGCGCGAACCAGCTGCACCGCCCGACCACCCGCACCTCCCTGCGTTGCGCGTCGATCATCACCCGCCCGCGCATCAGCGGAAAGTAGCGACCGCCAAAGCTCGGCGCGAAGCTCTCGCGAAAGGCGATACTGCCGTCAGGCAGCGCGCGGAACACCAGGCGAAGCCAGGTATCGGCCGGCAGATCATGCTCCAACCCGGCCAGCGAAAGCTGCGCCAGCTCTGCGGGCGTAGCGGCGATGCGCTGATTGAACAGGACGATGCCGGTGCGGAAAAAGAACGGCGCCCACAGCACAAGCAGCAGGACTTCGATCAACAGCACGGCGATCAGGGCGATGGCCATCGGTCTTCCATGAACGGGACTTGCGCATCATGCCATAGCGATTTCGCCACCCCAGTAGATCCACGCCATGCGTGGATGTTGCCCGGAACCAGCTACCGTCCTCGCGGGGCGGTCCAGTGAATCGAGCAGTCTCCTGGGTTCAATCGTCTTCCACCAGATCGCTGAGATCCAGAATCTGTGGATCCACACTGTGCGCGACGATGCTTCGGAGCATTCCAGCCTTTGGGCGTAGGGCATAGCAATGCATCGTATGGATGGGATTGAATTCCAGCCACGGGCAGGACGAGTGCCCCACGATAACCGGCATGTTGAAGTTTATGTCCTTGGGGGCATCGAGTGGCAGAGTCCAGTTCCCGCCGTGATGCTCCCACACTACATCGCCCAGATATCGTGCAAACACAATCCTCAGGCCATCCTGTTCGTCCTCCGACTGCGTTGCAGCCATCGTCGTGTACAGGGTCTCCAAGCGATCAAGGCTCTCCAGGCTGCGGTCAAGGTCGACGCCGCGGAGCTGTGCTTGTTCGATCAGCCATTCAATCTGATCGTCCATGATGATAAGAAACTGTTCGAAGGTTTCTCGCGCTTCTTCCGGATTGAATGTCATGCGGCTGCCAGGGAGGGGGAGCGGCGAGTGTGCCCCGTGCCTGTTATCCAGGCCATGCAACAAGTCCGAAAGGATGGAGTGTGGAAGGGCGATCGCATGCATCCACACATGGCGTGGATCTACCGTTTCATCAATGCGATGCCTGCAATGGAATAGCTGGCGATCAACAGCCCGAACACGTACTCCGCGACGATGATCAGCCAGAAGGTCATCGGCTCGATGTCCCGCCATGCATCAATGGTGCCGGAGCGGTGATGGCTCAGATGAACATGCCCGGTGTTGATGGCAGTTGCCGGCGCCCAGGCAAATAGAAAGGCCATCAGCATGAAGAGCAGGCTGCCGAACAGGAATGCGACAGGTCTATGCCGGGGTGGCCGCAAAGTGGCGTAGGCGGGGCGCCAGGTGAAGGTGACCGCGATGAGCACCATCACAGCAAATCCCAGCCAGGTCATGAACGTGGTGCTCATGCGACGACACTCCGTGTCCAGCCGTAGGTGGCATGGGCGGATCATGCCATGGGTTTGGAGCGGGTGGTGGTGAAGACCATCCACGCATGGCGTGGATCTACCTCAAGGCTTCCCCATCCAACCCCAGGTCCCACGCCAGACCCAGCAGCGCGTCGTCCGTGCGGGACAGGGCAGGGCGCGCATCGGCCAGCTGCTGCAGTTCGCGGATCTCCTCGCGGGCCACCTCTTCCAGCTGCTGCAGCTGCTCACGCACGCTCGCGTTGCGCGGGCGCTCGGTGTCGGCGAGGGAGGGCAGGGCGCGGATCAGGGTCATGGTGCGTGTACAGGATGCATCCAACGGCGGGTTACAGGCAAAGGCCCCGGACGAACCGGGGCCTTGCGGGCTGCCGGCGGCGGCAGCGGACATCAGGATCAGAACAGCTCGACGGTGCCGGCGCCCATGCTCTGCTGGGCAACCGGCTTGTGCGGCGGGCGTTCCCATTCGCTGCGCAGTTCGCGCAGGCGGCTGCCGGTGCGCTGCAGGGCGGTGGCGATCTCTTCGTCGAACACCCCGCCATTGCGGTGCAGCAGTTCCTGCAGGGCCACCGCCTCGCGGTTGATCGCGGTCAGGCGGTCCAGGTGGGTGTGCACGCCGCCCAGCGCCTGAGTGGCGATGTCTTCGAACTGCAGGGCGCGCACGGCCTCGGCCACGCTGCCATCGATCGAACGGGCGCACTCGGAGACTTCGCGCATGCCGTCGCCCAGCGACGCATTGATCTGCGCGACGTTGTCGAGCATCGCCGCCGCCTCCTGGCGCGCTTCGCGGGAGCGGTCCATGTCACGCGAGGCCATGTGCGAGACCGTCTCGCGTACCTTGGCGATGGCGTCCTTGGAGCTGTGCGCCAGCTTGCGGATCTGCTCGTTGAAGGTGGTCGAGCGCTCGGACAGGTTGCGCACTTCGTCGGCGACCACCGCGAAGCCACGACCGGCTTCACCGGCACGCGCGGCTTCGATGGCGGCGTTCAGCGCCAGCAGATTGGTCTGGTCGGCGATCGACTTGACGTCTTCCAGCAGCGCGAAGATGCCATCCAGGTGCTGCGCCATCTGGTCGATGTGCTGCACGGTGGTGCTGCTCTGGCCGCTCACCTGCTCCAGTGCTTCTACCAGCTGTTCCATGCGGTGGCTGGCGTGCTGGGCGAAACGGGCAACGTCGAGGCCGGCATTGCCTTCATCACCGGCACGATCGACGATGCGCGACAGGGCCTGGCTCTGCTGGCGCGACTTGCGGTTCATGGCGTCGAAGCTGCCGCCCAGGCTGGACACCGCCTGGCGGATCAGGTCACGGGCGCGTTCCACTTCGCCGCGCGAGCCGTCGATCTCGTTGCCGACGAAGTTGCGCAGTTCGGTCAGCAGCTGGTCCTGCTCACGCAGGACACGGGCGTGTTCCGGGGAACGGTGCGCCTGGGCGCGGGTGGTCCACCACGCAAAGCCGAGCCAGCTCAGCGTCATCGTGGTCAGGATCGCCCAGCGCAGGGCGGCCGGCCATTCGAAACCGATGGCGAAGGGGAGCAGCAGGGTCAGAGCCAGGGGGGCGGCCAGACGGATGAAAATGCGTGAGTACATGGACGTTCTCGGGAGGTGCACGGAGGATGTATCGGCCGTACCCCCTTTCTCTTTAACGTCGAAATGCCTCGAAGTGCATTCTGAATGCGCCGGTTTTCCGACGCCTCGGCGGCTTCGGGGTCAGAGCCCCTTCCTTGCCGGAAAGGGATCCGACCCCATGGGGCTCAGGCCAGCTGGCGGTCCACGGCCTCGATCATCGCCTTGCGGCTGAACAGGAAGTCCCAGTAGCTGCCGCCCAGCTGGCGCCACAGCACCGCCGAGCGCACCGCGGCCAGCAGCAGGGCGCGGATCTCCGCAACCACACCGGCCTGGCCCAGGTAATGCGGGTTGCCCTGCACCATCACCCGCGGCTTCAGGTGGCTGATGGTGTCGGCGTACAGGCCACCCAGGTTGGCCAGCACGTCCGGGTGCCCACTGTCGCCCAGCTCGACGGCCTGGCGCTGGGCGCGTTCGATGCCCGAGGCGACCTTGTTCACGGTGGCGCCGTCCTGCACGAAGCGGCGCTCCAGCTGCAGCACTGACAGGGCCAGCTTGGGCAGGATCGGGTCCTGGCCCTGGCTGCGGAAGTAGTTGTGCAGCAGGCGCAGCCCAGCCTTCAATGCATGGCGGTCACCGAACACCTCCTGCGGCGAAGACGCGTCGACGCGGAACACACTGTCCACGGCGGTGCGCACGGCAGCGGCGTCGGAATGGCCGGTATCGGCGATGCGGCGTACCTGCTGCAGGGCCTGGGCAATGCCGGCCAAAGCCAGGACGCGGTCGTCGACAGTGAAACTCATGCAGCGATTACCTCAAAAGGGGAAGGGGTGGTGCGCAGGCGCTGTTCCAGCGGCGCATCGGTGGCGGCGATCACCGCGCCACCCAGGCACACATCACCGTCATACAGCACCAGTGATTGACCGGGAGTAACGGCGCGCTGCGGGCGCGCAAAGGTGACCAGCACGCTGCCATCGTCCAGCACCTCGACCGTACACGGCTCGTCGGGCTGGCGGTAGCGGGTCTGCGCGGTGCATTCGAAGCGCCGTGCCGGCGGCGCGCCGGCAATCCAGTGCGCGGTTTCCGAGCGCAGGCGGTCGGACAGCATCCACTTGCTGTCGCGGTCCTGGTCCACGTACAGCACGTTGCTGGCCACATCCTTGCCGACCACGTACCACGGCGCGGCCGGGCGGCCACGCACGCCGCCGATGTTCAGGCCCTCGCGCTGGCCCAGGGTGAAATAGAAGACGCCTGGGTGCTCGGCGATCACACTGCCGTCGGCCGGGTCCAGGATCTGCCCGGGCTTGGCCGGCAGGTAGCGGCCGAGGAACTCACGGAAGTCGCGCTCACCGATGAAGCAGATGCCGGTGGAGTCCTTCTTGGCGTGGGTCGGCAGGCTGACGTCACGCGCGATCCGGCGCAGGTCGGTCTTTTCCAGGTCGCCGATCGGGAACAGGGTGGCCGCCAGCTGCGCCTGGCCCAGCTGGTGCAGGAAGTAGCTCTGGTCCTTGGAGCGGTCGGCACCACGCAGCAGCAGCCACTGGTGGCCGCGCTGGGCCACGCGCGCGTAGTGGCCGGTGGCAATGCGTTCGGCGCCCAGCTCGCGGGCGGCATCCAGGAAGTGCTTGAACTTCACTTCGCGGTTGCACAGCACGTCCGGGTTCGGGGTGCGGCCGGCCGCGTACTCGGCCAGGAAGTGCTCGAACACCCCCTGCCAGTACTCGCTGGAGAAATCACGGAAGTGGAACGGGATACCGAGCAGGCCGCAGACGGCCACCGCATCGCGGCGGTCGTCCTCGGCGCGGCAGTCGCCGCTGCCGTCGTCGGCCCAGTTCTGCATGAACAGACCGGCTACGGCCTCGCCCTGCTGCACCAGCCGCCAGGCGGCGACCGAGGAGTCGACGCCACCGGAGACGCCCACCATCACGCGCGGAGTGCTCATGCGACCTCCCGGACCAGCGAAAGCGGATGGCGCTGGCCACCCAGGAAATCAGCCACCACCTGCCAGACCAGCGGGCTGCGCAGGCGCTCCGTGGCGGCCTGCAGCTCGGCCGGGGTCAGCCACAGCGCGCGATCGATGCCGGTGTCCAGCGGCTGCGCCGGGTCGTGCGAGACCGGATGCGCCGCATAGCAGAAGCGCAGGAAGGTGGTGCCGTCGGCGGCCGTCCACTGGTAGCAGCCGATGAAGTGGGTCAGCTGCACCGTCCAGCCGGTTTCCTCGCAGGTCTCGCGCAGGGCTGCCTCGGCCAGGCTTTCGCCCGGCTCGAGGTGGCCGGCCGGCTGGTTCAGCACCTGGCGGCCGTCGATGGTCTCCTCGACCAGCAGCACGCGGCCACCGTCGACCACCACGGTGGCGACAGTGGCGTGCGGTGCCCAGCGCGGGTCCGGCGTGGTGTTCAACTCAGAACTCGTCCTTCTTGGTCAGTTCCAGCTCCATGGCGTCGGCGGTGCGGATGGCCGCATCGATGGCGTCGCTGAGCTGGTCGGCCGTGGCATCGGCGTCGATCTTGACCACGAACATGGCGGTGGTGTCCTGCTTCACCCAGCCGCCCATCTTGGCGTCCTGCGAATCTTCCAGCAGGCGGTTGGCTACGGCCACCGGGAACTGCTTGGTCTTGGCGTTGTAGGCCGGCGACCAGATCTCGCGGATGTTGTGGGTGCCGAAATCTTCCACCGACGAGCGCACGTAGACCATCTGGGTGCGATCACCCTCGACGTCGAACACCATGCGGTAGTCGCCGTCCTCGTCGACCTCGTAGGTATAGCCCAGCTTGTCCAGGTGGCGGGCCACGGCCTTGTCGGCCTGGGTCTCGGCGGCGGCGGAGCCGGCGGCGGCCAGGGCGATCAGCAGGGCGGGAAGAAGGGTCCTTTTCATGAAGATCCTGTGAAACAGTGTTGAGAGAGGGTGCAATTGTGACGGTGGGCGTGCGTGCCGTCCAATCTGCGGCAGGCCGACGCAGGCTGGCCCGTGCCTCTATAATGCGCAGATGCCCCATGAGTCTTCCCCCGATTCCCATCACGAGCACGGCGTTGCCGTGGAGCCCGCGCGCCCGGAAGTGGCGCCGCCGCCGTTCTACCAGGTGATGCTGCTCAACGACGACTACACCCCGATGGATTTCGTGGTGGATGTGCTGCAGCAGTTCTTCAGCATGGACCTGGACAAGGCCACGCAGGTGATGCTGCACGTCCACACCCGCGGCCGCGGCGTGTGCGGGGTGTTCACCCGTGAAGTGGCCGAGACCAAGGTCGCCCAGGTCAACGAGTACTCGCGGATGAACCAGCACCCGCTGCTGTGCACGATGGAAAAGGCCTGACCGGCTGCCGGTTTTCGTCTGGGCACATCGACTCCGGACCCGGTGTGCCCACCAAGGTGGGCACCTACCAAGGCAGGGGCCTGTATCGATAGTGGATGGGGCGTGCCCACCAAGGGGGGCATCTACCAGAGCGCGGGATCAGCCCTCCGCCAACGCCTCCAGCGCCATCCGCGCCACCGCCTCGTCGACTTCGGCGGGGTCGCCATCATCCCGGAACCACACCGCTGACAGCCCCGCGCTGGCTGCGATCCAGCGCAGCAGGCGCGTGCGTTCCAGGCCCGCCAGCGCGCCGACCTGTTCCAGCCGGGTGGCAAACCGCTCGGGTCGGGTGGCCACATGGATGCTGGGGCCGCACAGGTCCGGATTGCTGAACATCGTCGTGTAATCGAACGCGCGGTCGCCCAGCAGCCGCTTCGGGTCGATCGCCAACCAGCCGCGCGCGCCGAAATCCAGCACGTTGTCGTGGTGCAGGTCGCCGTGCAGCGGCCGGATCTCCTGTTCCTGCTGCAGCAGCCCCTCCGCCAGCGATCTGCACTGTTCCAGCAGTGGCGGCAGCGCAGCCCTTGGCTGCAGCAGGTCGGCGAACCATGTTTGCAGGCAGACCAGTTCCGCTGGCGGTGCGCTCCGTGGCCGGTGCAGCCGTTGCAGGACCTGGCACAGGACCGTGGTGCAGGTGTCATCGTCGCCCTTGATCGAACGTTGCCGCAGTGAGTCGCCGCCGGCACGTTCGATCAGGATCGCCGGCCCCTCGTGGGCCAGCAGGCGGGCGGCGCCGTCACCGTCCCACCAACGCAGCAGGCGATGGCTGTTCTGCTCTTCGGTTTCGCTGCTGATCTTCAGCATGGCCGGCTCGCCGGCGGCGGTCAGCACCGGCCAGAGCTGGGCATGGGGCGTTTCGATGGCTGCGCCATCACGCCGCAATCGCCAGCGACTCAGGTAGGGTTCGCTCATGCTGGGTGGGCTGTCCTGGAGTGAATGAAGATCAATCGATTCGCACTGATAACGCCATCTGAACGCAGCAATCCGCTAGGGTGATGGAAATCGCGTAGTCAGGCCGCATATTGTCCCCATCTGCCGCCGGAGTAATCCATGTTCAGCAAAGACCTCGAACACACCATCGGCCAGTGCTACAAGCGCGCCCGTGAGGCCCGGCATGAGTTCATGACGGTCGAACACCTGCTGTTGGCACTGCTCGACAACCCGTCCGCCCAGGCCGTACTGAAGGCCTGTGGCGCCGACGCCGAACGCCTGCGCCAGGAGCTGGAGCAGGCCATCGAGGCCTCCGTGTCCCGCCTGGCCGAAGATGACGGCCGCGATACCCAGCCGACCCTGGGCTTCCAGCGCGTGCTGCAGCGGGCCGTTTACCACGTGCAGTCCTCGGGCAAGAAGGAGGTCACCGGCGCCAATGTGCTGGTCGCCATCTTCGGCGAGAAGGACTCGCACGCCGTCTACTACCTCAACCAGCAGGATGTCACCCGGCTGGATGTGGTCAATTACCTGTCCCACGGCATCGCCAAGCTGGGCGAGGAGGGCGAGCCGCCGTCCTCTTCCTCCGAGGGCGAGAGCCGAATGGAGGGCGGGGAAGGTGAGCCGAAGGGTGATGCCCTGACCGAGTTCGCCACCAACCTCAACGAACAGGCCCGGGCCGGTCGCATCGACCCGCTGGTCGGCCGTGCCGACGAGATCGAGCGCACCATCCAGGTCCTGTGCCGCCGCCGCAAGAACAACCCGCTGTACGTGGGTGAGGCGGGCGTGGGCAAGACCGCGATTGCCGAGGGCCTGGCCCGCCGCATCGTCGAGGGCTCGGTGCCCGACGTTCTGGCCGATGCGGTGATCTATTCGCTCGACCTGGGCGCGCTGGTGGCCGGCACCAAGTACCGCGGCGACTTCGAGAAGCGCCTGAAGAGCGTGCTGACCGCGCTGAAGAAGGTGCCCAATGCGGTGCTGTTCATCGACGAGATCCACACCATCATCGGTGCCGGTTCGGCGTCGGGCGGCACGATGGATGCGTCCAACCTGATCAAGCCGGCGCTGGCGTCCGGTGAGCTGCGCTGCATCGGCTCGACCACCTTCCAGGAGTACCGTGGCATCTTCGAGAAGGACCGGGCGCTGGCCCGCCGCTTCCAGAAGATCGACATCGTCGAGCCGACCGTCGGCGAGACCTACGAGATCCTGCAGGGGCTGAAGTCCAAGTACGAGCTGCACCACGGTGTGACCTATTCCGACGAGGCTCTGCAGGCGGCGGTGGACCTGTCGGTGAAGCACATCGGCGACCGCCTGCTGCCGGACAAGGCCATCGACGTGATCGACGAGGCGGGCGCCCGCCAGCGCCTGCTGCCGGAAGGCCAGCGCAAGGAACTGATCGACGTCGAGGAAGTGGAGGCGATCGTCGCCAAGATGGCGCGTATCCCGACCAAGCAGGTCAGCGCCACCGACAAGGATGTGCTGCAGCACCTGGAGCGCAACCTGAAGATGGTGATCTTCGGCCAGGACCCGGCCATCGAGACGCTGTCCTCGGCGATCAAGCTGGCCCGTTCGGGCCTGGGCAACCCGGAAAAGCCGATCGGCAACTTCCTGTTCGCCGGTCCCACGGGTGTCGGCAAGACCGAGGTGACCAAGCAGCTGGCGCTGCAGCTGGGCATCGAGCTGGTCCGCTTCGACATGTCCGAGTACATGGAGCCGCATTCGATCAGCCGCCTGATCGGTGCGCCTCCGGGCTACGTCGGCTTCGATCAGGGTGGCCTGCTGACCGAGAAGATCGTCAAGACGCCGCACTGCGTGCTGCTGCTGGACGAAATCGAAAAGGCGCATCCGGACATCTTCAACATCCTGTTGCAGGTGATGGACCGCGGCGTGCTGACCGATACCAACGGTCGTGAAGCCAACTTCAAGAACGTCGTGCTGGTGATGACCACCAATGCCGGTGCGGCGCAGGCCTCGCGGCGTTCGATCGGCTTCACCAAGCAGGACCATGCCACCGACGCGATGGAGACCATCCGCCGCAGCTTCACCCCGGAATTCCGCAACCGCCTCGACGCGGTGGTGCAGTTCCAGGCGCTGGGCTTCGAGCACATCCTGCGCGTGGTCGACAAGTTCCTGATCGAGCTGGAGATGCTGCTGCAGGACAAGCACGTCAGCCTGTCGGCCACCCCGACCGCGCGCGACTGGCTGGCCCACCATGGTTTCGACCCGCTGATGGGTGCCCGCCCGATGGCCCGCGTGATCCAGGACAGGATCAAGCGTCCGCTGGCCGACGAGCTGTTGTTCGGCAAGCTGGTCGACGGTGGCAAGGTCAGTATCGACGTTCGCGACGACGAGCTGGTGGTCGAGACCCAGGCCGAGCCGGAGCGGCTGCTGCCGGTCACGGTGGAATGAGCTGATGCCATAGGCTTGGCGTGAAAGCCTGGAAATGACAAGGGCGGCTTCGGCCGCCCTTGTCCTGTCTGGGGTCAGCGGCTGCGGCGGCGCGCCTCACGCTTGAATCGCTCGGCATCGATCGGCTCGATGCGTGCAACCTCGCAGCTGCCGCGACCGGTGTCCAGTGCGCTTCGGCCCTCGCTGCACAGCTCGTCAGCTTCTTTGCCGTCGGTCTTGAAGCCGAGGCGGGTGGCCAGCACGGCAGAAGGGCAACTGTTGCGGAAATGCACGACATAGTGGTCTTCGCCGGAGCGAAGCAGGATGTTCTTGTCGGCGCCGGCGCGAACGATCTGCTGTTCGCCGGTCAGTGATACGCACTGTGCCGGCGCGGTGTCGGCGGCATGGGCGGACGACGCCAGCAGAGTGACGGCAGACAAAGCCAGGGGGATGAGCAGGGAAGACAGGTTCATGGCGGGGCAGGGGGCAGCGATCCGGACTGGATCGGATCCCAAGATGCCGCCGCCGCTGCAAATGCGAATCTGCCGCAAGCAGGGCTGACCGACGCCACGGTGAGATCGGTCACGATGACCTTTGGCGCATCAGGCCGCGATTGAGCGGAATCCCTGCTGGCGCCCCTGGTCGCCGCCATCCTCGATGACGAATGCGACTGCCTCATGTGGAATATGCAGGCGCTGCTTAAGTGTGCCTCCCGCATGTGCGATCTCGCGCTGCACTGCCAGGTAAGGTACAGCGGGTGCGAGGCGTCCATGCTGGTGCAGACCAGGCAGGGCTGGCCGAACCAGGTGCCGTCCGGGCCCTTGCTGGCGTAGCAGCGGCTGGTGACGGACTGGGGGTCCAGGACGATCAGGTAGGTCATGCGCGCAACGCCTTCTGTGAAGAACGCATTGAGTCTAGAGTCGCGGCGCGATGCGGTATTTCGGACAGGGACGAAAACCGAGCGGCCTCGGTGCCGGTCGCTTTCTTCCGCGCACGACAAAGGGCCAGCAGCGAGGCCGGCCCTGTCGGAGTGGCGCAATGCGCCGACCGCTTACTTCATGCGGTAGGTGATACGACCCTTGGTCAGGTCGTACGGGGTCATTTCAACCTTGACCCGGTCACCGGTGAGGATGCGGATGTAGTTCTTGCGCATGCGGCCGGAGATGTGGGCGATGATTTCGTGCCCATTTTCCAGACGAACGCGGAAAGTGGTGTTCGGCAGCGTCTCGCTGACGGTGCCCTCGAACTCGATGGAATCGTCTTTCGACATGTAGTCCTGTGCGGTTCAGAAAACGGCCACGCTGGGCCTAAGGCGCGGTATTTTACGCGTGATGGGCCCGGCTTGCAAAGTTTGTGTTAACCCCCGGCCAAACGCTGTGCTGGCAAGCGTCCTACCGCCTGGGTCCAGGGGCCTTCACGGCCGTCACGGTGGACGGCCTGGCGGACGTGTTCCAGAAAGTCCGCGCGCGGCAGGTGCTCGGCGCCCATCCGCAGCAGGTGCGGATTCTCCACCTGGGCATCGATCAGTTCCCAGCCCCAGCCACGCAGGGTGGCTGCCAACGCGGCCAGGGCGATCTTGGAGCCGCCACTGGCGCCACTGAACATGCTCTCGCCGAAGAAGATGGCACCGATCGCGACGCCATAGATGCCGCCGACCAGTGTCTGCCGATCCCAGACTTCGAAGGAATGGGCGAAGCCAAGGTCGTGCAGCTGGCTGTAAGCCTCGACCATCGCCGGGCTGATCCACGTACCGTCCTGGCCGGGCCGAGGTGCCGCGGCGCAGGCGCGCATCACACGACTGAAGGCGGTGTCGGCGGTGACCTCCCACGTGCTGCTGCGCAGCTGGCGGCGGAAGCGGCTGGACAGGTGCACGCCGTCGGTGCGGAACACCATGCGCGGGTCCGGCGACCACCACAGGATCGGCTCGCCCTCGCTGAACCACGGAAAGATACCGCCGGCGTAGGCATTGAGCAGACGCACCGGATGCAGGTCGCCGCCCACCGCCAGCAGGCCATCGGGCTGGCGCAGTGCGGTCTCGGCCGGAGGGAAGGGGGCGTCCGGCGCATCGGCCAGGCGCCAGGGCAGCTGGCGGGTCATGGGGCCATTGTATTCGTCGTGGTGATTCGTGATGTCTGGCACCATCACTATTCACCGGCAAGGAGCCTCCGAATGAGTGACTCGATCAGCGCCATCCTCGACCTGCATGACGCCCCGCGCACGCGCAACGACAGCCAAGGCATGCTGCTGTCGATGGCCACTGAACAGCCGCGTCAACTGGGAGAGTTGATGCTGCAGGCGCTGGCGCGGCCTTCGCCGGGCTCGGCCTTCCTCGACATGGCACTGGACCTGCTGCCGGATGACGCGGTGCCCGCGGTCGCGGCCGACGCGTGGCGCCGCCATCGCGCGGGCGAGCGCGGTGACGTGTTGACGAGCGTGATGGAGTTCGCCAGCTATCAGGCGCCGCAGGTGCTGCAGGGCGATTGGGAGGCATTGCTGGCGGTCGCCAGTGAGGATGAGGTGCAGTTGGCCGCGCAGGTCTGGCACGGCCTGCCCAGCGCGACGGCAGCGCATTGGGCGCAGATCCTGGCCGAAGCCAATGACGATCGCGAAATGGCGCGGGCCAGGGCGCTGCTGCTCGCCGTCCAGCCCGAAACCTACGCCATTGCTCGCGGCTACCTGGTCGACTGGGGGCGCTTGGATGCCGAGGTCTGGGCGCACTGGGCCGGCGTCGCCGAAGGTCCGCAGCCGCGTCGCCTGCATGGCGAGCGGCCATTGCACTTCCGCTTCGGCCGCGAACAGCATCGCGCGCAGCAGGCGGACGAGCCGAGCTGGCGCAAGCGCATCTGGCGCCTGCACCCGACCTGGAATGGTGGGCAGGTGCATCACGCCGGGCACATGGGAGGGCCGCTGGAAGCGCTGTGTAGCAGCTGCCATGCGCCGCTTCAGCGCCTGCTGCAGACCGATGCCGCCGCGCTGCAGCCGGGCGCGCCGGGCGAGATCACGCTGGGGCTGTGCCTGGACTGCTGCGGCTGGGAAGACCCGCCCGTGCGTTTCTATCGCCATGATGCGGCCGGCCTGCCCAGCTGCCACCCCAGCCAGCACCGTGAGGTACCGAACACACCCACCGACAGTGGCGACCTGATGCAGGCCGAGGTGGGTCTGGTCGCCATGGACAGTGCGCGCTGGCAACAACAGGACTGGGGCCAGTCCAATCATCGGCAGAACCTGTCGCGCGTGGGCGGCGCGCCGAGCTGGGTGCAGAGTGCCTGGTACCCGGCGTGCATCGATTGCGGCGAAGAGATGCCGTTCGTGATGCAGCTGGATTCGACACTGCCGACCACGGGTGAGGGCACGCTGCTGTGGGGCAGCGGCGGCATGCTCTATACGTTCTGGTGTGCAAAGTGCCGGGTGAGCGGGCACTTCTGGCAGTGCACCTGACGGCCCCGGCTGCCGGAACGCTTCCTTATTTTTTGAGATTTGTTGCATTCCCGTGGGGTGCATTGCCAGTCACCCTCTAGGTTTACATGCCCTGAGCTGACCGCCATGACCTGTGTCGTCGCCATGCGAGAGCTGCTTGAAATGGCCCGAATGCCGGAAGGCTCAGATGGAGCCTTGGTTGCGATGCTGGATCTCTATGAGCGTGATCCTGCCGCCATCTCGACACTGCTCATCCTGGCGATGAAGGCTCGTGTGGAGAGGAACGGGATGCTAAGGGCTGCGGCTGAGTTGCTGCCGAATGACAGTGCCGCAGAGGTGTGCCGGTTTGCCTGGAGTGAGTTCAAGAACGGTAGCCGCCACTGGCTGGTGGCCGGGATTGCGGCGCAGGCGGCCTATCGTGTCCCCGGATTGCTTCATGATGACTGGGATGCCGTCCTTCACCTGTCGGCCCACGAGCCAATAGAAGGCCCGTTCTGGTGGGAGCTGCCGATTGAGGTCGGCCGGAGATGGATTCAGAACGCAAGAAGGGCATCGTCGTCTGCTGCTGGCTTGCCCGGATTACCGCTTGAGATGAGTGGGGTTGTGGAGTTCCAGGAGGCCGCGCGTGACCTGTCCGGTTCACGGGATGAGCCGTGGGCGGCAATTGGAAGGGAGGGATTGTCTGGTCTTGAGCTGGGCTCGGGACGCGCGCTGCATGGATGGCGTGGTTTCCACCTGCGTTTCAGTGCACAGCACCAGCGCTTGCAGCTGGCAGAATCCACAAGGGTCGAGCGCCGCCTCCAGCGCCTACATCCCACATGGAAGGATGGGAATGCGCAGGCAACGGGGCATATGGGCGGTCGCCTGGAAGGGCGTTGTGGACTATGCGACTCCCCGTTGCAGCGCTTGCTGGAACTGGAGCTGGCGTTGATCGGCCCCTGCGCCCTCTCGAAGGTGACGCTCGGCATATGTCTGGACTGCCCCGACAATGGAGAGTCTGGTTGGTGCCACGGAGACCCCGTGTATTTCCGCCACGATACACAAGGCCTTCCCAGCGCCCATGAATCGCAGGTATTCGATCCGCGGGCATGTCCTGAAACGCCGACCAACCTGATCGAGGCGGAGGTCGATCTGGTCGAGCTTCCGGGGCGGTTCTGGCAACCGCCGAATTATGTGGGTGGCTGGCAGAATTACAGCCGAGTGGGTGGACTGCCATCCTGGATCCAGAGCGGCCTCTATCTGTCCTGTCCCGATTGTTGCCGCACGATGTTCTTTGTCATGCAGCTTGATTCCCACATCCCATTGGACGATGGCTCCCTGATGCAGTGGATGAATGGAGGCATGCTCTACACATTCTGGTGCGACCAGTGCAGGATCAGCGGCCACTACAGCCAGTACAGCTGAACCAGTCGAGCCAGCTCGGCACTACGGCCCTGCGCGGAACGGCCCATGCCGCTGCAGCTCCTGCTGGTAACGCCGCACATTGCGCCGCTCCTGCCGGCACCACTCCTGCAGCGCTTCCGCGAAGTCCGGATCGGCCACCCAGTGCCGGCTGCGCACCAGCGTCGGCAGGAAGCCGCGTGCCAGCTTGTGCTCGCCCTGTGCGCCGGGTTCGAAACGAGCCAGCCCTTCGCGCAGGCAGTACTCGATGCCCTGGTAGTAGCAGGCCTCGAAGTGCAGGCCGGGCAGGGTGGCGCCACCCCAGTAACGGCCGTACAGCGTGTCTCCACCCCGCAGGCATAGCGCGCCGGCAATCGGCTCGCCGTCCTGTTCGGCCAGGAACAGCACCAGCCCGCGCCCCAGGGTCATCGCCAGATGGCGCAGGAAGGTCTCGGTCAGCGCCGGGGCATTGCCGTACTCGAGGAAGGTCTGCAGGTAGAAGCGGTACATCGCCTGCAGGTCGGCGCGGCTGGCCTCGTCGCCGTGCACCACGCGGAAGGTGATGCCCTGGCGAATGACCTTGGCGCGTTCCTGGCGGATGTTCTTGCGGTGCTTGTGGTCCATCGCGCCGAGGAACTGCTCGAATGTGGCCCAGTCGCCCGGGTTCTGCCACTGGAACTGCACATCCTCGCGCAGCAGCCAGTCATCGCCGAACAACGCCTCGTCACCTGCGGTGTGGAAGTTGATATGGGCCGAGGAGACGTCCAGCGTCGGCAGCGTCTCGCGCAACGCCGACAGCAATGCGGTGCGCTCTGAATCGTGACGGGCCAGCAACCGCGGGCCGGTGACCGGCGAGTACGGCACCGCGCCCAGCCACTTCGGATAGTAGTCGCGGCCATGACGGGCATACGCGTTGGCCCAGGCATGGTCGAACACGAATTCGCCGTGGGAGTTGGTCTTCAGGTAACCCGGAATGGCGCCGACCAGCGTGTTGCCCTCCCACAGCGTGAAGTGCCGGGGCTGCCAGCCCCAGTCCTCGCGCAGGCAGCCGTGCTGTTCAAGCCCGGAAAGGAAGGCATGACTGACGAAGGGGTTGCGGCCGTCGTGCAGGGCATCCCAGTCGGTGGCGGAAACGGACTGCAGGGAGTCGAGGAAACGGGAGGAGGGCATGGGGGAAGGATAGGGCAGACGAAACAGAAAGGCCGACGCACTGGCGTCGGCCTTTTATCCGGAGTCGAGCATGGCTCGACCCTACAGGAGCGGGTCAGCCTCTCAGCTGGCCTTGCCCTGCGCGTCCAGGTAGCGCTCGGCGTCCAGTGCGGCCATGCAGCCGAAACCGGCCGAGGTGATCGCCTGGCGGTAGTGCTGGTCGGCCACGTCGCCGGCGGCGAACACGCCTACCACCGAGGTCTGGGTGGCGTTGCCGCCCAGGCCCGAGCGGATTTCCAGGTAGCCGTTGTTCATCGCCAGCTGGCCGTCGAACAGGGTGGTGTTCGGGTGGTGGCCGATGGCCACGAAGAAGCCGTGGGCGTCGATGTCGCGGGTGCTGCCGTCCAGCGTGGACTTCACGCGCACGCCGGTCACGCCGGCATCATTGCCCAGCACTTCTTCAACCTGATGGTGCCAGACGGTCTCGATCTTGCCTTCGGCGACCTTCTTGAACAGCTTGTCCTGCATGATCTTTTCCGCCTTCAGGGTGTCGCGGCGGTGGACCAGGTAGACCTTGCGGGCGATGTTGGACAGGTACAGCGCCTCTTCCACGGCGGTGTTGCCGCCGCCGACCACGACCACGTCCTGGTCGCGGTAGAAGAAGCCGTCACAGGTGGCGCAGGCAGACACGCCGCGGCCCTTGAACTCGTCCTCGGTCGGGATGCCCAGGTACTTGGCGGTGGCGCCGGTGGCGATGATCAGGGCATCGCAGGTGTACTCGTGGCTGTCGCCGATCAGCTTGAACGGGCGCTGCGACACGTCGGCGGTGTGGATGTGGTCGAAGATGACCTCGGTCTCGAAGCGCTCGGCGTGGGCCTGCATGCGCGCCATCAGGTCCGGGCCCATCAGGCCGTGGGCGTCGCCCGGCCAGTTGTCCACCTCGGTGGTGGTCATCAGCTGGCCGCCCTGCTGCAGGCCGGTAATGACGACCGGCTTCAGGTTGGCGCGGGCAGCGTAGACGGCGGCGGTCCAACCGGCCGGGCCGGAACCGAGGATGACGAGGCGCTGGTGGCGGGAGGGCAGGCTGGTGCTCATGTAGACTCGCGAAAAGGTAGATGGGACAAGGCGCTGGCGATGTTTGCGCAGCATCCGTGGCTGGTCATAGAGTGGCGGCTGGGGCAGGGCGATTCAAGCCGATGAACAGAACGCCGTCATCCAGTAGTGGTTTCGGCCGTCGGATTGGCCTGCCGGACGTCGCATAACTGAAAACTGACGCCGTCTCATTTATTATCAATCACTAACAGCGCATTCCAAAGGTATGGTCTAAGGTGGCGAAGCAGGTCCCCGAACGCTCCAAGTCCGACGACAGCAAGGCGTCACGTCGCACGGCCGCGGCGGCGACGACCGACAATCCACGCCGCCAGCGTCTCTGGCGCGATCTGGGCCTGATCGCCATCGCGCCGGCCCTGCTGTACCTGGCGGCCAGTCTTTTCACCTATTCAGCGACTGATCCGGGCTGGTCGCATACCGGCAGCGTGGTCGCGCCGGTGCACAACCTGGGTGGCCGCGCCGGGGCCTGGATAGCCGACGTTCTGCTGCAGCTGTTCGGCTACATCGCCTTCCTGCTGCCGGTGGTGCTCGGCGCGCTGGCGTGGATCGCCATGTTCGGCCTCAAGCGCGAGAGCAAGGGCGAGAACGACCTGGATCCTGCGCTGCGCCTGGTCGGCCTGGTCGGTTTTCTTATCGCCGGCACCGGCTTCCTGCACGTGCGCCTGTTCAGTGGCGACGTCTCCAGCGCCGGCGGCATCCTCGGCAAGCTGGTGGGCAATTCGCTCACGGTGGGCTTCGGTGCGCTGGGCGCGAACCTGTTCGTGCTGGTGCTGCTCTTGGCCTCGATCACCCTGGCCACCGGGCTGTCCTGGTTCACGGTGATGGAGAAGATCGGTCGCGGCGTGATGTCGCTGGCGCCGTTGCTGGCTCGCAAGAAGGAAGAAGTCACCGAGTGGCAGCAGACCCGGGTGATGCGCGAGGAGCGCCAGGAAGTGCGCAAGGCCGATGCCGAGGTGCGCGCCAAGCGCGAGCCGGTGAAGATCGAGCCGCGCCCGGAACCGGTGATCGAGAAGAGCGATCGGGCCAAGCGCGATACCCAGATTCCGATGTTCCGCGGCGTCAACGGTGATGGCTCGGACCTGCCGCCGCTGGCGCTGCTGGATGATCCCAAGCCGCAGCCGAAGGGCTACGACGAAGAGACGCTGGAGACCCTGTCGCGGCAGATCGAGTTCAAGCTGAAGGACTTCCGCATCGATGCGCAGGTGGTCGGCGCCAATCCCGGCCCGGTCATCACCCGCTTCGAGATCGAGCCGGCACCGGGTATCAAGGTCAGCCAGATCAGTTCGCTGGACAAGGACATCGCGCGCGGCCTGTCGGTGAAGTCGGTGCGCGTGGTCGACGTCATTCCGGGCAAGTCGGTGATCGGCCTGGAAATCCCCAACGTCACCCGCGAGATGATCTTCCTGTCCGAGCTGCTGCGCTCGAAGGAATATGACAAGTCGGCCAGTGTGCTGACCCTGGCGCTGGGCAAGGACATCGCCGGTCGCCCGACCGTGGCCGACCTGGCACGCATGCCGCATCTATTGGTGGCCGGTACCACCGGTTCGGGCAAGTCGGTGGCGGTCAACGCGATGGTGCTGAGCCTGTTGTTCAAGGCCTCGCCGAAAGACCTGCGGATGCTGATGATCGACCCGAAGATGCTCGAACTGAGCGTCTACCAGGGCATCCCGCACCTGCTGGCACCTGTGGTCACCGACATGAAGGAGGCCGCCAACGGCCTGCGCTGGTGCGTGGCCGAGATGGAGCGCCGCTACAAGCTGATGAGCGCAGTGGGCGTGCGCAACCTGGCTGGCTTCAACAAGAAGGTGAAGGAAGCCCAGGACGCACGACAGCCGCTGATGGATCCGCTGTTCAAGCCGAACCCGGAGCTCGGCGAGGCACCGCGTCCGCTGGAGACGCTGCCGTTCATCGTCATCTTCATCGACGAATTCGCCGACATGATGATGATCGTCGGCAAGAAGGTGGAAGAGCTGATCGCGCGCCTGGCGCAGAAGGCGCGTGCGGCCGGCATCCACCTGATCCTGGCCACGCAGCGCCCGTCGGTGGACGTGATCACCGGCCTGATCAAGGCCAACATCCCGACCCGAATCGCCTTCCAGGTCAGCTCCAAGATCGACTCGCGCACCATCCTCGACCAGTCCGGCGCGGAAACACTGCTGGGCCACGGCGACATGCTGTACCTGCCGCCGGGCACCGCGCTGCCCGAGCGCGTGCACGGCGCCTTCGTCTCCGACGAGGAAGTGCATCGCGTGGTCGAACACCTCAAGGCGATGGGCCCGGCCGACTATGTCGATGGCGTGCTGGACGAAGTGCAGACGATGGGCGACGGCGTGGTCGTCGGTGCCACCGGCCTGCCCGAGAACAGCTCTGCCGGCGATGAGTCCGACCCGTTGTATGACGAAGCGCTGCGGGTGGTCACCGAGACCCGCCGTGCCTCGATTTCCGGCGTGCAGCGCCGGCTGAAGATCGGCTACAACCGTGCAGCGCGATTGATCGAGGCCATGGAAGCGGCCGGCGTGGTCAGTCCGCCCGAGCACAACGGCGACCGCACGGTGCTGGCACCGCCGCCGCCGAAGTAAGAACCGACGTATCCCCCACGACGTCCAAGGAACCGACGCATGCTTCACCCCGTACCAAGCGCGCTGGCACTGGCGCTGGCAGCCTTCCTGGCTGCCGGCCCGGCACTGGCAGACACCGCCACCTCCGCGCCCGCCACGGCGCCGCCTTCCACCAGCGGCGATACCGAAGCCAGCAATAATTTCAGCATTGTCCGTTACCGCGCCGACTACCAGGTGCGGCCGGATGCGGGCAATGTGCAGACCGAAACCTACGAAGTCCTGCTCAAGACCAAGGCCTCGGTCGAGCAGTTCAGCCAGGTGCGGCTGAGCTACAGCGAGAAGATGGAGACGCTGGAAGTACTCGGCGCCTACACCATCACCGCCGACGGCCAGCGCCGCGACGTGCCGGCCGACCGCATCTACACCCAGGAAAGCTATTCCAGCGCCTCGGCGGCGATGTATGCCGACCGCAAGGTGCGGGTGATCGTGTTCCCGAACCTGGCCCCGGGCACGCGCCTGTTCTACCAGGTGCGCCGTACCCAGGCCACGCCGTACTTCCCCGGCTACTTCGGCCTGTGGGAGACCTTCAACGTCTTCACCGAGTACGAGGACGCCGAGGTCACCCTGAGTGCGCCGGCCAACCTGCCGATGTTCGTCGACAGCCGCGGCGTGCAGGGCAGCGATCGCCCGACGGTGAAGAACGGCCAGGCGCAGTGGCGCTGGCGCTACCAGCGTCGCGAAGCCATGCCGGCGCAGAACTGGTCGGCGGCAGGCTGGGAGTTCGGCCCGAACATCATGGCCAGCACCTATCGTGACTGGTCGCAGATGGGCCGCGCCTACCAGCTCAAGGCGGGGCCGGCGGCGCAGGTCACCCCGGAACTGCAGGCGCTGGCCGATGAGATCACCGCTGGCATCAGCGACCGACGCGAACAGGCCGATGCGCTGTACCGCTGGGTGGCGCAGAACATCCGCTACGTGGCGGTGTACCTGGGCAATGGTGGCCTGGAGCCGAACAGTGCGCAGAGCATCCTCGACAACCACTATGGTGACTGCAAGGACCATGTGACGATCCTGGAGGCGCTGCTGGCGGCCAAGGGCATCGCCAGCTCGCCGGTGCTGATCGGTGCCGGTGGTGGCCCGACGCTGCCGAAGATTCCGGTGCTGGGCCGCTTCAACCACGCCATCACCTACATCCCCGAGTTCGATCTGTACCTGGATTCGACCACCGCGTGGGCGCGCTTTGGGCAGTTGCCGGAAGGTGACCTGGGCGCACCGGTGATGCGTACCCGCGACGCCTCACTGGCGCGCACTCCGGCCAATACGCCGGAGCGCAATGCCACCTCGATGGAGGTGCGTTTCACCTTCGACGCCAACGGCAACCTGCGCGGCGAGACGATTCCGAAGCTGGGCGAGAACGCCGAGATCGGCATGCGCGCCCAGTTCTCCCAGCTCAACGCGCAGAACCGTGCGCGCGCTGAAGAGCAGATCATGGCTGCGTCCGGTTTCGATGGGCGAGGGCAGCTGCAGATCCAGGGCGTGCCGGTCGACCTGACCCGGCCGTTTGGCTACCGCATGGCGTTCCAGGCCGAGGACTACGCCGACTTCAGCGTGGCCGGAGGCATGGCCGTGCCGGACCCGCCGGGTGGTGAATCGGTGCGCGGCCTGTACGCCACCGCCTCGGCGCCGGCCAACGAGACGCCGTTCTACTGCAATGCCAGCCTGCGCGAGGAAACCTATCGCCTGCAGTTCCCGGCCAATGCGCCGATCATCGCCATCCCGGCCAGCCAGCGTTTCACCAACGCCGCCGGCGAGTATCGCGTGGACTGGAGCCGCGAGGGCCAGGACGTGATCGTGCATCACCGCCTGCAGCAGAACGCGGTGCGTGGACCAGAGGCGCTGTGCCAGCCGCAGGACTATCCGGCGTTCCGCGCGCTGTACCGCGAAGTGCGTCGTGGCTTCCGTGGCCAGGTGCTGTACGGCAAGCTGCCCGGCTCGGGTGGCTGAATCGCCGATGGACGTTCGGGGCGGCATAATGTCGCCCTGATCGCCCATTCATCTTTCCCCGGGCACACTGGCAACCACCTTTCCTGGCGCCCGCGCCCACAGGATTCCCGCATGAACTTCCGCTTCCGCCGTTTCCTTACCACCACCACCCTGGCCGTGGCCTGCGCCGCCGCCGGCAGCGCCTGGGCTGGCGCCCGCGATGACCTGAAGACCTTCACCAGTGGCCTGAAGGGCCTGGATGGCCAGTTCAGCCAGCAGGTGTTCGACAGCCGCGGCAAGGTGAAGGAATCGACCAGCGGCCGCGTGGCCCTGTCGGCGCCGCGCCTGTTCCGTTGGGAATACGTGCGCCCGCACGAACAGCTGATCGTGGCCGACGGCAGGAAGGTCTGGATGTACGAGCCGGACCTGGAGCAGGCCACCGTGCGCGAGCAGGGCAAGGAAGAGCAGAACAGCCCGCTGACCGCGCTGATCAACCCGGCGTTGCTGGAGCAGCAGTACGACGTCAGTGAAGAGGCCGCGCAGCGGGACGGCCTGCAGTGGCTGTCGCTGTCGCCGAAGCGCGATACCGAAGCCAGCTTCCAGTACGCCGCGCTGGGCTTCAACGCCCAGGGCCTGGCCAAGATGGAGATCACCGATGCGGTTGGTCAGCGCACCGTGATCAGCTTCAGTGGCTGGAAGCGCAACCCGGGCTTCGCGGCCGGCACCTTCAGCTTTACCCCGCCGAAGGGCACCGACGTCATCGGTAACTGATCGGGGGCGCCGGGCATGGCCCGGCGCTACCTGCCCTGGTGGGTGTCAACCGGCCGCTCTGGTGAGTGCCAACCGTTGGTTGGCACGCTTTTGATCTGCCGGCCAGCGGCCGGCACTACCGATTCCTGTGGCCTGGCGCTGGTGGGTGCCAACCTTGGTGGGCACGCTCTCGCGGTACAATGATCGGGTGGCAAGACATCGTTCAACCTCCTTCCCCGGCCCCGATCTGCTGAGCGTCGATCGGGAACACATGCGCCCGCTGGCGGAGCGCATGCGCCCACGCACCCTCGACGAGATGGTCGGGCAGAAGCGCCTGCTGGCGCGGGACAGTGCGCTGCGCCGCGCGGTCGAGTCCGGTCGCGTGCACTCGATGATCCTGTGGGGGCCGCCGGGCTGCGGCAAGACCACGCTGGCGCTGCTGTTGGCCGAATATTCCGACGCCGAGTTCCGTGCGATCTCCGCCGTGCTGTCCGGCCTGCCGGAAGTGCGCCAGGTGCTGGCCGAGGCGGCGCAGCGTTTCGCCGAAGGCCGGCGCACCGTGTTGTTCGTCGATGAGGTGCATCGCTTCAACAAGGCGCAGCAGGATGCGTTCCTGCCTCACATCGAGCGCGGCACCATCCTGTTCGTCGGTGCCACCACCGAGAACCCGTCGTTCGAACTGAACTCGGCGCTGCTGTCGCGTTGCCGCGTGCACGTGCTCGAAGGCGTTTCGCCTACCGATATCGTCGAGGCGCTGGAGCGTGCGCTCGGTGACCGCGAACGCGGCTTGGGCGAGGAGGGTATCGAGGTCGCCCCCGAGCTGCTGCTGGAAATCGCTACCGCCGCCGACGGCGACGTGCGACGTGCGCTGACCCTGTTGGAAATCGCTGCCGAGCTGGCGGGCGGGGAGGGTGGTCGCATCACCCCGCAGACCCTGACCCAGGTGCTGGCCGATCGCACCCGTCGCTTCGACAAGGGCGGCGAGCAGTTCTACGACCAGATCTCGGCGCTGCACAAGTCGGTTCGCAGTTCCAACCCGGATGCCGCGCTGTACTGGCTGACCCGCATGCTCGATGGCGGCTGCGATCCGTCCTACCTGGCGCGCCGACTGACCCGCATGGCCATCGAAGACATCGGCCTGGCCGATCCGCGCGCGCAGAGCATGGCACTGGAGGCCTGGGACATCTACGAGCGGCTGGGCAGCCCGGAAGGCGAGCTCGCCTTTGCCCAACTGGTGCTGTACCTGGCCAGCACCGCCAAGTCGAATGCAGGCTATGCGGCCTTCAACCAGGCCAAGGCCGATGTGCGCGAGAGTGGCACCGAAGAAGTGCCGCTGCACCTGCGCAATGCGCCGACCAAGCTGATGAAGGAGCTGGGCTACGGTGCCGAGTACCAATATGACCATGATGCCGAAGGCGGTATCGCACTGGACCAGACCGGTTTCCCGGATGCGATGGGCGAGCGCGTGTACTACAACCCGGTGCCGCGCGGCCTGGAAATCAAGCTGAAGGAAAAGCTGGACCGGCTGCGCGCCGAGCGCGAAGCGGCAAGGGCAGCTAAGGGCCGCTGACCCGGTTCATGTAGAGTCGAGATCCTATGTTCGTGGTCAAGCCTGCTGGAAGCAGGCTTGACCCACCTTCAGCATGGCCGGGCCGCCAGACTCGTTAGGCCGGGGATCCAGGCCGGTGCAGGCGATCCACGCGTTGGCGTTGGCCAACGGCCAGCGCGT
>NZ_JBTMUR010000022.1:0-36638 GCF_054473855.1 Stenotrophomonas genospecies 3 | reverse complement strand
CATTGCTTCGCAAGCGCCCGAACGCACAGCCGCCAGCGGCTGGGCCGGGCCCCGGAGGGGGACTTGCAGCGTCCCCCTCAACCGGACCCACCCCGCCAACCCGCGGAATGCAGGCTTTTGACGTTGACGTTGATTCAGCAGGTGCAGGGCTGCAAGCCCTGCAAACCCCACCCCCTCAGTGAGCAGCAGGCCGCGACGGTGGCAGCCACGCCGCCACGATACCCAACAGCGGCAGGAACGCGGTCAACTGGTAGACGTACTCGATGCTGGTCTTGTCCGCCAGCAGGCCCAGCACAGCAGCGCCCAGCCCTCCCATGCCGAATGCGAAACCAAAGAACAGGCCGGACACCATGCCGATGCGGTGCGGCATCATTTCCTGCGCGTACACCACGATCGCCGAGAACGCCGAGGACAGCACGAAGCCGATCAGCACCGCCAGCACGGTCGTCCACAGCAGATCAGCATGCGGCAGCATCAGCGCGAACGGGGCCACGCCCAGGATCGAGGTCCAGATGATCGGCTTGCGGCCGATGCGGTCACCCAGCGGGCCACCAAGGAAGCCGCCGGCGGCGGACGCCACCAGGAACGCGAACAGATGCAGCTGGGCCTGCGCCACCGGAATGCCGAAGTGGTGGATCAGGTAGAAGGTGAAGTAGCTGCCGATGCTGGCCATGTAGAAGTACTTGCTGAAGATCAGCACCAGCAGGATCGCCAGTACCTTGGCCACGGTGCGCGGCGGATGCCGCGGCGCCATCGCAGCCGTGCTGACCGGTCGTGGCGTGCCCAGATGCAACGCGTACCAGCGGCCGACATAGGTCAGCAGAGCGATGCCGATCAGAGCGGCGCCGGCAAACCACGATGCGGCGTGCTGGCCATACGGCACGATCACTGCGGCAGCGATCAACGGGCCCAGCGCTGTTCCGAAATTGCCACCCACCTGGAACACCGACTGCGCGAAGCCGTGACGGCCGCCCGAGGCCAGTCGCGCGATGCGCGAGGCTTCCGGATGGAAGATGGCCGAGCCAATACCGACCATCGCCGCCGCCATCAGCACCACCGCGTAGTTCGGTGCGAAGCCGAGCAGCAGCATGCCGCACAGGGTCGAGGCCATGCCGATCGGCAGCGAGTACGGGGCTGGGCGACGGTCGGTGGCCATGCCGATCAACGGCTGGAAGATCGAGGCGGTGAGCTGGTAGGTCAGCGTGATCAGGCCGATCTGGGTGAAGCTGAGATTGAAGCCGCCCTTGATCACCGGATAGATGGCCAGGATCAGCGACTGCATCATGTCGTTGACGACATGCGAGGTGGAAATGGCGGCCAGCACGCCGGGGGCCACCGGGCGTGAGGTCGTTGCGGGAGAAGCCAGGGTCGACATGGACACAGTCAGGTTGGGGGCGAGCCACGCATGCTACGGTGGCCTCCCCCTCCCTTCTGCCGCGTTCGGGTCATGGCATATCGCAAAAAGGACACTCCCTGCCCGGTCCGCGAGACTGCGCCGTGGAACGAGGTTCCGGTGCACCGCCCGGTGACCTGCCGCGCCCGCCACTACAAACCCGGCACCCACATCGCGCCCCACCGGCATCGCCGTCACCAGCTGGTGTTCGCCATGTCCGGACTGATGGTGGTGCGTGCGGACGGCGGCCGCTGGGTGGTGCCCTCGACCCGCGCGATCTGGGTGCCGGCCGGCATGGCCCATGCGGTGGACTGCATCGCTGAGGTGCATATGCGCAGCCTGTACGTGGAACCGGATTTCGCGCCGCAGCTGCCGGACGAGGCGTTCGCGGTACAGGTAGCGCCGCTGCTGCGCGAGCTGCTGCTCGCCGCCAGCCTGATCGAGACCGCGCATGTGGATGACAGCCGCGACGGCCGCGTGGTGCGCCTGCTGCTGGACGAGCTGCACCGCATGGACGTACTGCCGCTGCACCTGCCCTCGCCCACCGACCCGCGCCTGCAGCGGATCTGCCAGCACATCCAGAAGCACCCCGGCGACGACGCCACGCTGCAGGACTGGGCACAGGCGCTGGAAGTGGACGTGAAAACCATCCAGCGCCACTTCGCCCACGAGCTGGGCATGACCTTCGGCCAGTGGCGACAGCAGGCGCGACTGCTGGCCGCATTGGAGCGGCTGGCGGTCGGCGACAAGGTCATCGATGTCGCGCTGGCGATGGGCTACGACAGCCCCAGCGCGTTCACCAGCATGTTCAAGCGCCAGCTGGGGCAGACGCCGGCGGCGTTTTTCCGCTGATCGCAAATGAAAACGCCGGGCATGGCCCGGCGCTACCGTTCTACGCTTCCATGGAAAAACTCAGGACGTCATCCGGTCCCAGAAGCCCTTCACGCCATCCATGAAGGTGGCCGACTTCGGCGAATGCTTGCGCGCTTCCTCGCCGACGAAGGTGGCTTCGAACTGTTCCAGCAGCTTGCGCTGCTCAGGGGTGAGGTTAACCGGAGTCTCCACCACCACGCGGCAGTACAGGTCGCCCTCGCTGCGGCTGCGCACCGAACGCACGCCCTTGCCGCGCAGGCGGAACAGCTTGCCGGTCTGGGTCTCGGCCGGAATGCGGATCTCCGCTTCGCCGCCGAGGGTCGCCACGCGCACGGTGTCACCCAGTGCCGCCTGCGAGATGCGGATCGGCACTTCGCAGTGCAGGTCGTCGCCATCGCGCTGGAAGATCGCATGCTCGCGCACGCGCACTTCCACGTACAGGTCGCCCGGTGGCGTACCGGCCGGACCGGCTTCGCCCTCGCCCTGCAGGCGGATGCGGTCGCCGGTATCGACGCCGGCCGGCACCTTCACCGACAGCACCTTGTCTTCCTCGACACGGCCGTTGCCGTGGCAGGTCTTGCACGGCTTGGCGATGATCTGGCCACGGCCGCCGCAGTTGTGGCAGGCCTGCTGCATGGCGAAGATGCCGCGCTGGATGCGCACCTGGCCGCGGCCATGGCACACATTGCAGGTTTCGACCTTGCCGTCTTCCGAGCCACTGCCATCGCAGTCGCCGCACTCGGCCAGGGTCGGGATCTCGATGCGGCGCTCGACGCCGCGCACGGCCTCTTCCAGGTCCAGCTCCATCACGTAGCCGATGTCGGCGCCACGACGCGCCTGGCGCGGACCACCGCCGCCACCGCCAAAGATGTTGCCGAAGATATCGCCGAAGATATCGTTCATGTCCGGGCCGCCCGGACCGCCACCGCCCATGCCGTGCTCGAACGCGGCGTGGCCATGGCTGTCGTACATGCGGCGCTTGTTGCCGTCGGACAGCACTTCGTAGGCTTCCTTGCACTCCTTGAAGGAGGCTTCGGCCGCCGCATCACCCGGGTTGCGGTCCGGGTGGAACTTCATCGCGCAGCGACGGTACGCCTTCTTCAGCTCGTCGTCGGTGGCGGTGCGGGCAACGCCCAGCACTTCGTAATAATCGCGCTTGCTCATATCGTGGATCTGGTTCCGGAAAGTCGGGATTCGTCAAAGCGGAAGAGCGGAACCAGGTCCGCTCTTGCGTCGGGCGCCCCGACACGCCGGTGGGCGGTCAGGACCCTGATGCGACAACGGGACGCTGATGGCCAGCGTCCCGTGTCGGTCCGGATCAGGACTTCTTGTCGTCCTTGACTTCGGTGAACTCGGCGTCGACCACGTCGTCCTGCGCCTTGCCGGCATTGCCGGCATCGGCACCCGGGGCACCGCCCTGGTCGGCCGAAGCAGCGGCGAACAGCGACTGGCCAGCTTCTTCCAGTGCCTTCGACTTGGCTTCGATCTGTGCCTTGTCGTCGCCCTTCATCGCGGTTTCCAGGTCAGCCAGCGCCGCCTCGACCTTGCCGATGACATCGCCGCCGACCTTGCTGCCGTGCTCGGTGATGGCGCTGCGGGTGCCGTGGATCAGGGCGTCGGCCTGGTTGCGGGCCTGCACCAGTTCCTGGAACTTCTTGTCTTCTTCGCGGTTGGCTTCCGCGTCGGCGACCATGCGCGCGATCTCTTCCTCGGACAGGCCCGAACCGGCCTTGATCTCGACCTTCTGTTCCTTGTTGGTCTTCTTGTCCTTGGCCGACACGTGCAGGATGCCGTTGGCGTCGATGTCGAAGGACACTTCCACCTGCGGCAGGCCGCGCGGGGCCGGCTCGATGCCGGACAGGTCGAACTTGGCCAGCGACTTGTTGAAGCGGGCCTGTTCGCGCTCACCCTGCAGCACGTGCACGGTCACGGCCGACTGGTTGTCCTCGGCGGTGGAGAACACCTGCGAGGCCTTGGTCGGGATGGTGGTGTTCTTCTCGATGATCTTGGTGAACACGCCGCCCATGGTCTCGATGCCCAGCGACAGCGGGGTCACGTCCAGCAGCAGCACGTCCTTGACGTCGCCGCCGAGCACGCCGCCCTGGATCGCCGCACCCAGTGCCACGGCTTCGTCCGGGTTGACGTCCTTGCGCGGTTCCTTGCCGAAGAACTCGGTCACCGCCTGCTGCACCTTCGGCATGCGGGTCTGACCACCGACCAGGATCACTTCGCTGATGTCGCTCGAACGCAGGCCGGCATCGTTCAGGGCGACGCGGCACGGCTCGATCGACTTCTTGATCAGGTCGTCCACCAGGGCTTCCAGCTTGGCGCGGGTCAGCTTGATGTTCAGGTGCTTCGGACCCGACGCGTCAGCGGTGACGTACGGCAGGTTCACTTCGGTCTGCTGGGCGCTGGACAGCTCGATCTTGGCGCGCTCGGCAGCATCCTTCAGGCGCTGCAGGGCCAGCGGATCCTTGCGCAGGTCGATGCCCTGGTCCTTGTTGAACTCTTCAACCAGGTACTCGATGACGCGGTTGTCGAAGTCTTCGCCACCCAGGAAGGTGTCGCCGTTGGTGGCCAGCACTTCGAACTGCTTTTCACCGTCGACGTTGGCGATCTCGATCACCGAGACGTCGAAGGTGCCGCCGCCCAGGTCGTACACCACGATCTTGCGATCCTTGTTGTCGCCCTTGTCCAGGCCATACGCCAGCGCGGCCGCGGTCGGCTCGTTGATGATGCGCTTGACGTCCAGCCCGGCGATGCGGCCGGCGTCCTTGGTTGCCTGGCGCTGGCTGTCGTTGAAGTAGGCCGGCACGGTGATGACCGCTTCGGTGACATTCTCACCGAGGAAGTCCTCGGCGGTCTTCTTCATCTTTTCCAGCACCTTGGCCGAGATTTCCTGCGGAGCCATCTTCTTGCCGTCGCTGGTGGCCACCCAGGCGTCGCCATTGTCATGGGCCAGGATGCTGTACGGGACGTGCGCGATGTCCTTCTGCACTTCGGCGTCGGTGAACTTGCGGCCGATCAGGCGCTTCACCGCGTAGAAGGTGTTCTTCGGGTTGGTCACGGCCTGGCGCTTGGCCGAGGCACCGACCAGAACTTCGCCGTCCTTGGTGTAGGCGACGATCGACGGGGTGGTGCGATCGCCTTCCGAATTCTCGATGACGCGGGCCTTGCCGCCGTCCATGATCGCCACGCACGAGTTGGTGGTGCCGAGGTCGATACCAATGATCTTGCCCATGGGGGAGACTCCTGAGGATGCTTGTTGGTGTCAGTCCGGCCGTTCGGCCGGTGGATGAATACGATGTGGGGGAGGCTCGTGGAACATTCAAGCCGTCTCCCGAACGCTGTGTTCAGCGCCTGGAAAACCTTGCCAGGCATGGCCTGGCACAACCGGGACCGGGCAAAGCCCGGCCCGGCCGATCAATCGGCGGCCACCACCACCAGCGCCGGCCGCAGCAGGCGCTCGTTGAGCAGGTAGCCCTTCTGGAACACGGTCACCACGCTGCCCGGGGCGGCGCCCGGCGTCGGCACCTGGCTGATAGCCTGGTGGTGTTCCGGGTTGAACGGCTGGCCGATCGGGTCCAGCAGGACCAGTCCGTTGTCGGCGGCCACCTTCAGCAGCTGCTTGTAGGTCAGCTCCAGGCCTTCGCGCAGCGGGTGCGGGTCGTCGCCGGCGGCCTTCAGGCCGGCATCCAGGCTGTCGAACACGGGGAGCAGATCGCCCAGCAGCTTCTCGTTGGCGAACTTGCGGGCCTGTTCGATGTCACGGGCAACGCGCTTGCGCTGGTTCTCCAGGTCGGCGCGCTCACGCAGGGCATCGGCCTTGACCTGTTCGATTTCGGCGCGCAGGCGCTCGACTTCGTCGTTGACGCCGGCGGTGGCGGCCGCATCGGCGGCACTCTGCTGGGATTCGATATCTGGCTGTTCGTGGTTCATGTCTGGGTCCCTGGCGGTCAATCTCCGCCTCCACCCACCCTAGTGTGGGCGGGATGCTGCGTTTCAAGCGTCGGATGTTCCCGGCGGGCGGCCGGCTGGCGAAAACGCCGCGCCCAGTACATCGGCGGTAGCCTGGACCAGCGGGATCACGCGGTCGTAGGCCATCCGCTTGGGGCCGATCACCCCCAGCACGCCCAGCACCTGGCCATTGGCCGTGTAAGGGGCAGTGACCAGCGAGACGCCCTGCAGCGGTATCATCCCGGTCTCCTCGCCGATGAAGATGCGCACGCCGGGCGCCTGGATGGTCCGCTCCAGCAGCTGCAGGATCTCGCGCTTGCTGGAGAACAGCTCGAACAGCTCGCGCAGGCGCTCCAGGTCGGACAGGTCCTGCACCCCCATCAGGCGGGTCTGGCCCGCCACCAGCATGTCGTCGGCAGCCGGCTGCAGGGCCTGTTCGGCCAGCTCGATGCTGTGCGCCAGCAGCTGTTCCAGCTCGGAGCGGGCATCGCGCAGTTCCAGCAGCAGTCGGGTGCGGATCTCGGCCATCGGCAGGCCGGCGAAATGGGCATTGAGATAGTTGGCCACCTGCTCCAACTGGCCCGGCGCGAACTCCTGGCGGGTCTCGATGACCCGGTTCTGCACCTCGTTGTCGGCAAACACCAGGATCGCCAGCACCCGGCGCCCGTCCAGCGCCACGAAGTCGATCTGGCGGAAGGCGAACTGCTCGCGTCGCGGCGCGCTGACCACGCCGACGAAGTGGCTCATCGCCGACAGCAGCTCCGAGGCGCTGCCGAGCAGGGCCTGGGTGCTGCCGCCGCCAGCCAGTTCCTGGCGCAACCGGGCCAGCTCGCCTTCGCTCGGCGGCTGCATCTGCAGCAGGCTGTCGACGAAGACCCGGTAGCCATGTGCGGTCGGGACGCGCCCGGCGGAGGTGTGCGGCGAGGCCAGCAGCCCCAGGTCTTCCAGGTCACCCAGAATGTTGCGGATGGTGGCCGGACTGACCTCCAGCCCGGCCACGCGCGCCAGCGTCTGCGAGCCGACCGGCTCGCCGTCCTGGATGTAACGCGCGATCAGCGTGCGCAGCAGATGGCGCGCACGCGGGGCAAGCTGGTCGGGAGAACCGTGCATGGAATCAACCTGTGAGACACGGACACTAGATAATGGCGGCGCATCACCTTGGCAAGTCATTGGACCTCCCTCGCCCGCGTGCTAGCGTTGCGCGGCTGCTGATACCCCCTTACCCATGCTCAGACATCTTTCGATCAAGGATTTCGCCGTCGTCCGCGCCACCGAACTGGAGTTCGGGCCAGGCATGACCGTGGTTTCAGGCGAGACCGGCGCCGGCAAGTCGCTGATGGTCGACGCGCTGGGCTTCCTGTCCGGCCTGCGTGCCGACAGTGGCGTGGTCCGCCACGGCGCTGCGCGCGCCGAACTTTCCGCCGAGTTCGCGCTGGAGCAGCTGCAGGCCGCGCGCCAGTGGCTGGCCGACAACGAGCTGGACGACGAGGAACAGTGCCAGCTGCGCCGCGTGATCCGCGCCGATGGCGGTTCGCGGGCGTGGATCAATGGCCGCCCGGTGACCCTGGCCCAGCTGGGCGACCTGGCCTCGCTGCTGGTGGAGATCCACGGCCAGCACGAACAGCAGGCCCTGCTGACGCGCCCGTCGCAGCTGGCCCTGCTGGATGCCTATGCCGGCAACGAGAACGAGCGCCGCCAGGTGCGCCGCGCCGCCGCGGCCTGGCAGGCTCTGGTCGATGAATCGCTGGCGCTGTCGCAACAGGGCGACGTCAGTGACCGGATCGGCTTCCTGGAGCACCAGCTGCGCGAACTGGACCGCGAAGATCTGGAACCGGAGTCGATCGTCGCACTCGGTGCCAGCCACCGCCGCCAGGCCCACGCCAGCGCCCTGCTGAGCGCCTGCCAGGCGGCCAGCAACCAGCTCAATGGCGACGACGGCAGTTCCGCGCTGGACCTGCTGCAGCAGGTGCGCCACGAGCTGTCGCGCCTGATCGAACACGACCCGCGCCTGGGCGAGGTGGACGGCCTGATCGAGAACGCCTCGATCCAGCTGCACGAAGCCCTGTCGCTGCTGGACCGCGTGCATGACGACCTCGACGCCGACCCGGAGCAGTTCGAGGAGAACGAGCGTCGTCTCGGCCGCCTGCACGACCTGGCCCGCAAGCACCGCGTGCCGATGGACGAGCTGGGCGCGCAGCGCGAGCGCATGCATGCCGAAGTGGAACAGCTGCGCGGCGCCGACGAACGCCTGCAGCGCCTGGCCGGCGAAATCGACAAGGCCGCTGCGGCCTGGCGCGTACAGGCCGAGGTGCTGACCGCCAGCCGTCGCAGCGCCGCTGCCGAACTGTCGGCCACCACCACCGGCATCATCGCCGAGCTCGGCATGGGCGGCGGCCAGTTCCTGATCGAGCTGGAGCCACAGGACGCCGGCAAGCCCGATCCGCAGGGTGCCGAACGCGTGGAATTCCTGGTCGCGGCCAACGCCGGCCAGCCGCCGCGCGCCCTGCGCAAGGTCGCCTCGGGCGGTGAACTGTCACGTATCTCGCTGGCCATTGAAGTGGCTGCGCTGGACCTGGATGCGGTGCCGACCATGGTGTTCGACGAGGTCGACTCCGGCATCGGCGGTGCAGTGGCTGACATTGTCGGCCAGAAGCTGCGCGCGCTCGGCGAGAAGCGCCAGGTGCTGTGCGTGACCCACCTGCCGCAGGTCGCCTCCAAGGGCCACGCGCATTACCGGGTCAGCAAGGCGCCGGTGGAAGGCATGACCCAGAGCGCGGTGGAAAAGCTGGACAGCAAGGCGCGCGAGGAAGAGCTGGCGCGCATGCTCGGCGGCGTGGAAGTGAGCAAGGAAGCGCGCGCCGCCGCCCGCAAGCTGCTGCAGGTCTGAGGCCTGTTCGCGGTTATCCACGCATGGCGTGGATCTACAACGCGCGAGGTAGTGCCGGCCGCTGGCCGGCAACCCAACACAGGTGAACGAAGATCATGAGGTTGCCGGCCAGCGGTCGGCACTACCCCCGTGGCCGCGCCAGATCCACCGTTTCCACCAGGAAATCGAGGAAGGCGCGCACCCGCAGCGGCAGGTAGCCACCCTGCCCCAGGAACACCGCATGGACCTCTTCCAGGTCACCGGGATTGGCCTCTTCCAGCACCGGCAGCAGGCGTCCGGCGGCGATGTCCTCCTGCACCTGGTAGGTCGCCAGCCGCGCCAGGCCCAACCCGCCCAGCACCAGCTGCCGCAGCGCGTTGCCATTGCTGGCGCGGGCATTGCCACTGGGCAGCACCATCCGCTCGCGTCCGTCCTGCAGCAGCGGCCAGCCCTGCATCGCACGCGCATGGCCGATGTCCAGACGGTTGTGCGACATCAACTCCTCAGCGTTGCGCGGCAGTCCATGCCGCTGCGCGTAGGCTGGCGCGGCCACGATCATCATCCGCGTCGCACCCAGCCGTCGCGCCACCAGGCTGGAACTCTTCAGCGGGCCGGCCCGCACCGCCACGTCGGTGCGCTGCTCAAGCAGGTCGATCACCTCGTCGTTCAAGGTCAGATCCACCCCCACCTGCGGATTGCGCTCCAGGAATGCCGGCAGCAGCGGCAACAGGAAATGCTGGCCGAACGGCACGTTGGAATTGACCCGCAGGCGTCCGCGCGGCTCGGCATGGGCGCTGGCGCAGCGCTCGGCCTCCTCCAGGTCGGCCAGCACGCGCAGGCCGCGCTCGTAGAACGCGCAGCCTTCCGGGGTCAGCTGCAGCTGGCGGGTGGAGCGCTGCAGCAGGCGCGTACCCAGCCGTTGCTCCAGCCGGGCCACCAGCTTGCTGACTGCCGACGGCGTCATGTCCAGGGTGCGGGCGGCGGCAGAGAAGCCACCGGTCTCGATCACCCGCACGAACACTTCCAGTTCGCCGGATCGGTTGATGTCGGGTCGCGCCATGGCGATGAATCCAGTTCACAGATGATTATCCATGCGCAGTCTAGTTCACAGATCGACGGAGAATCACCATGGCCCTCCCTCCTCCCGGGATTGCCCGATGAACCGCCTCAGCCAGCTCACCGCGACCGCCTTGATCACCCTCTCCAGCGCAGCCAGTGCCGCCCCGGCCCGGCACTGGGTCGCCAGCTGGCAGGCCAGTCCGCAACCGGTCTGGGGCGCCGATTTCCTGTTCCCGACCCTGGTTCCGGCCACGCTGCAGGACCAGACCTTCCGCCAGACCGCGCGCATCAGCCTGGGCGGGCCCCGGCTGCGGGTGCGGCTGAGCAATGCCTACGGCACCCAGCCGCTGCGGATCGGGGCGGCCAGCGTGGCTGCACACGCGGGTGTCACCCCGCAGCCGCTCAGTTTCGACGGCCAGCCCGGCGTATCGATCGAGCCCGGTCAGGAACGGCTGAGCGATCCACTAGCGGTGGCCACGGATGACCGCCAGGCGTTGCAGGTCAATGTCTTTGTGCCGGGGCCGACGCCACTGCAGACCTTCCACTGGGACGGGCGCCAGACCAGTTGGATTGCGCCCGGCGACCAGAGCCTGGCCCAGGCTCTGAGCGGGGCCAGCAGCACCACTGCCCGCCTGTTCCTGGCTGGCATCGAGGTCGAGGCGGCGGCCAGCGCACGCAGCGTGGTGGTGATCGGCGATTCGATCACCGACGGTGCCACCGCCAGCCTCGATCAGGACCAGCGCTGGACCGACCATCTGGCGGCGCGTCTGGCACCGCGGGGCGTTGCCGTGGTCAACGCCGGTATTTCCGGGGGGCGGCTGCTGCGCGATGGCATGGGCGAATCCGCCTTGGCCCGCTTCCGGCGTGACGTGCTGGATCAACCAGGCGTGGTCAGCGTAGTCATGCTGATCGGCATCAATGACATCAGCTGGCCCGGCACCGCCTTCGCCCGGAACCAGGCCCGGCCCACGCTGGCCGAACTGCAGGCGGGGTATCGCACCCTGGCCGAGCAGGCCCATCGGCGGGGTCTACGCATCCTCGGCGCCACCCTGACACCGTTCGCCGGCGCCCTGCCCGGCACGCCGCTGGACGACTACTACCAGCCGGAGAAGGAAGCACTGCGCCAACAGCTCAATGCCTGGCTGCGCAGCGACAGCCCGTTCGATGCGGTGATCGACCTGGATGCGGCGCTGCGCGACCCGGCCGATCCGTCACGGATGGCCGCCGCCTACGACTCCGGCGACCACCTGCATCCGGGCGATGCGGGTAACCGGGCCATGGCCGAGGCGGTGGATCTGGAGGTGTTGATGGGGCCCCTCACACATGGCGTGGATCTGCCGTAAGCAACGAAAAACCCCGGGCAGGCCCGGGGTTTCGTCGCATCCAGCTGGCCCGAACGGCTTACTTGCGCTTCTTGCGCACGTAGAGCACCAGCGAGTGCTCTTCCAGCTCATAGCCGTGGTCTGCGGCGATCTTGCGCTGCAGCTCCTCGATCTCGTGGCTTTCGAACTCGATGATCTTGCCGCTGTCCACGTCGACCATATGGTCGTGGTGGCCGCCACGGTCCAGCTCGTAGACGGCCTGGCCGCCTTCGAAATTGTGCTTGAGCACGAGGCCGGCGGCCTCGAACTGGGTCAGCACCCGGTAGACCGTCGCCAGGCCGATCTCGTCGCCATGCTCGAGCAGCTGGCGGTAGATGTCTTCGGCGGTCATGTGGTGCTGGGCATTGCGCTGTTCAAGCAGCGCCAGGATCCGCATCCGTGGATGGGTCACCTTCAGGCCGACTTTTCGCAGGTCGTGGGTTTCCATAGGTCTCCGTTCATTGGCGATTTAGCGCCAGCTGCCTCGGATTGGGTCGCGGTGGCACGCCGGGAGTGTATCATCGGTTTGATTTCCCCAACCGCCAGTCCCGATGCGCAATCTCCTGTTGGTCGCCGCCGTCGCCCTGTCCACCACCGGGTGCGGCATCATCTACAAGCAACCCATCTATCAGGGCAACCTGATCCGGGAAGATGCCGTGGCCAAGCTGCAGGTCGGGCAGAGCAAGCAGCAGGTCACTGCGCTGCTGGGCACCCCGTCCATTCCGGACCCGTTCCACGCCCAGCGCTGGGACTACACCTCCAGCCAGCGCGTGAACCGCCTGGGCCGTACCGAGGTGAAGAACTTCACCGTGTTCTTCGACAATGACAACGTGACCCGCTGGGAAGGCGATTACTTCCCGGGTAACGACAAGGCCCTGGCCCAGCAGACCGTGCGCCAGTTCGGCCGCAATCTGCCGAAGGACAAGAAGAAGAAGGGTCGCTGACGCCCCCTGCCCGTCCTCGCGGACGGGCGACAGGAATCAACCGCCGAGCGCGCGACGCCGGCGGTTGTCCTTGGGGTCGGCCTGCAACGGGCGTAGCAGCTCGATGCGGTCGCCATCCAGCAGCACCTGCTGCGGGCGCGCCAGCAGCCCATGCACGGCCGCCGCCGGGCAGTCGGCACTGCCTTCCAGCGCAGCAGCGGCAATGGCCTCGGCTACGGTCGCGCCCTCGTCCAGCTGCAACCGGCGCGAAAGCACCCGCTGCGGCCAGGCCAGCACCACCTCGACCTCGATCATCGCTCAGGCCTCGTCGGCAACGCGGATGAAGTCATTGACCATGCGGTCGGCCAGGCTCTGGAAGCCCAACGCCAGCGCCGGACCGAGCAGGCGCGAACTGGGCTCGAAGTCCAGGGTCAGGGTGACCTTGCAGGCATCTTCGGCCAGCGCATGGAACTCCCAGCGGCCGTGCAGCTGCTTGAACGGGCCATCGCGCAGCTGCATATCGATGCTGTGCGGGCGCTGCAGGGTGTTTTCAGTCTGGAACCAGGTGCTGAACGAGCCCAGGCCCAGGTCCAGGCGCGCTACCAGCCGGTCCTCGCCCTGCTCCAGGATCTGGGCAGCCGAACACCAGCGGAAACGGCGCGGATAGGCCTGGACATCATTGACCAGGTCGAACATGCGCGCGGCCGAATGTTCGACCAGGGCGCTGCGGCGGATAGTAGGCATGAATACAGGACGTTTCGGCAATCGACCGGGCGGGCCCGAATCGGAGACAATACGGAAATGAGCAAGAACAGCGGCAAGGATAAAGCAAAGAGCGCGACGGCCAACAAAACCATCGCGTTGAACAAGCGTGCCCGCCACGAGTACCACATCGAAGACCGCTTCGAAGCCGGCCTGGCCCTGCAGGGCTGGGAGGTGAAATCGATCCGTGCTGGCCGCGGCAACATCGTCGACGCCTACGCCTACGTGAAGGATGGTGAGATCTTCCTGATCGGCGCGCAGATCACTCCGTTGATCCAGGCCTCGACCCATGTCGTGGCCAACGACCGGCGCGATCGCAAGCTGCTGCTGCACCGGAGCGAGATCGACAAGCTGGTGGGCAAGGTCGAGCGCGATGGCTACACGATCGTGCCGACGGCGATGTACTGGAGCAAGAACAAGATCAAGCTGGAAGTGGCGCTGGCCAAGGGCAAGCAGACCCACGACAAGCGCGATGCCGCCAAGGACCGCGACTGGGCGATCGAGAAGCAGCGCGTGATGCGTCGCGGCAACCGCGACGCGTAAGGCCGTTGCACATGATCATGTAGAGCCGAGCCATGCTCGGCTGCCTTGGCTTTCTGTAGAGCCGAGCCATGCTCGGCTTCGGTAAGAAAAGCAGTCGAGCATGGCCCGACTCTACAAAAGGCGGGTCACCCCGCCAGCATGCCCTGCCTGCGCATCCGCGGCGACAGCGCCGCGTGCATCACCGCCAGGTGCATCACTACCGCCAGCTCCGGTGCGTAACGGTCATCGCCCAAGCGCCACTGTTGGGCCAGGTTCGCGGCATCAGCCGGCAGCAACGCCAGCAACTGGGCGTCGTCCAGTGCATCGGCCGCGCCCTGCAGCTGGCGCGCCATCTGTCGCGACTGCCACACATGCACGCCGATGCTGAGACTGGCCAGCGACATCAGCACCACAGCCAGCCCGTGCTCGAACCACTGCGACAGCACTTCCGGCCCCCACAGCAGGGCGGCCAGCACTGCCAGGCCCGGCAGGCGCCACCCCAGCCAATGGATGCGGCCGCGCTGCGACCAGTGCACCACCACCGCGCTGGCGACCAGTGCCGCCGCAGCCGTGGCCGGCAACTCCGTCACCCAGGTGGCCGCCAGCAGCACCGCCAGCACCGCCCAGACCCAGCCCGGCGGCAACGCACGCCGCTGGTAGTCGGCACCGACCGGCCCGATCAGCTGCCGCAGGCTGCGTTGTTGGCTTGCATCGGTCACCCATGGTCTCCGTGTCTGTCCTGGCTCGGATGGTCATCGCCAGTGTGTCGCAAATTCGTGCCCACGAAGTTAGCAATCCGCTATGACAGACGCTCTACAACAAGTTGCGGATTGACAGGACGCGCGGCTCGCCCGCAGCGCTCACCCCGCCGACAGATCCTTGCTGAGGAACACCCTGCATGTGCCGACCGGATCGCAAGGCACCCGGCCGAACACGACCCATCCATGCTTCACATAGAAGTCGGGCGCCTGGAAGCTGAGGGTGTACAGCACGCCGGAACGGCAACCGCGACGCCGCGCTTCATCCTCTGCGGCCTTCAGCACACGCGACCCCAGCCCGTTGCCGCGATGGGCCGCTGGCAGATGGAACAGATCCACGAACCACAGGCCCAGTGAGGTTCGCCCGGTAAGGCCCCCCACCACCTCGCCACTGGCCGGATCGGTGACCAGCACCGCCAGTGTGCGCCGATCGGCGTAACCGGCAGCGTCAAGATTGAACTGATCCAAGCCAGTGCCAATCACCTCCAGCGCTTCGTCGCTGGGTTCATCTGTTACTGCAACGTCAAGCGTCATGGCGTCCTTCCACTGGCTCCACTTCAGGAATCTGGATGCTATCAAGCCTGATCGCACCTACGCCGGCCCGCTTCAGCGTTTGGCGCTATTGCGGCCCGTCTTGAGCACAGACCGATGCCACTGCCTTCAACAACGGATCGGCCTGCAGCCCTGGTGCAGGACCTGTTGCTGGGAATGCTGCCGCGAGGGCCTTCGCCGCACGATCTGCGTGTGGCTGGATGTACCAGGACGATTCAGCCGACAGCATGCCACCGCGCACCTCTTGCCCGTTCCGACACTGTCCCCAGTTGCCGGGGCTGACGGAAATGGCCATGAGCCCCCCGTGGAGTGGTGTCCGGAAATTCGAGCACGGCACCCCAAGGGATCGCAACGTGCCAATCAGCGGGGAGCCGGACGCTCACCCGCGTGACTGTTCAGGAAGATTGCCGTAAGATCCGTCTCGTTGGGCAGGGTCAGTGTCAGCTTTCATGACGGCATTGGCCCCAAAGCCTTGCAATGCTTGAAGAAACCGGGGGTGCATTGGTTTCGACGGGGGTTGTGAAGTCGCCTGGCGCATGCCGAGGGGGTAGCTTTCCTCGTAAATCCAGCTGCAAAACTCTAGTTGCCAACGACGACAACTACGCTCCGGTCGCTCTCGCAGCCTAAAAACTGCGGTGCGTGACCTTCTGCCGACTTAGGCGGAGCCTCGAAACTGCTTGTGTCCATGCTCGCAGCGTAGAGTCATTATCATGGAATCGCGCTGGGCGGCTGCCTGTCAGTCCGGCACTAGAACACAACAGGCTGGTTCCCGGGTGCGCTTTGCACACCGTGCTGCTCGGGGATGAGATTCAACGGTGAGCTAAGCATGTAGTGCTGGGGATGGAGTGCCTTCGGACGGCGGTTCAATTCCGCCCACCTCCACCAACGAACGGTCCGTCAAGGACCGGAGAAGCCCGGAAATTCCACCAACGTGGGTTTCCGGGCTTTTTTATTGGCTGCTCTACGCCGCTGCGAAGTTCGACGCCTCGGCGCAATCGCGGTCCGATGCCGTCAAGCAATGTCGACAACCGCCATCTTCTCTCGCTTTCGACATCACTAAACCACTTCAGAAATTTCCCACCCTCTCCTTGGGGGGGATGTGTCCGCGAAGACGTTCGTCCTTGGTCGCCATCAAAAGGAGACCACGGGACACCTGCACCCTTCACATCCAAGCCGAGCCCGAGGGGCACGGCCTGTTCGACACATCTTCCACAAAGGAACTGTATCCATGCGTACGTCGCTTCGGGTTTCCCTTGCCAGTGCCATCACTCTGGTCCTGGCCAGCGCCCCCGCCTTCGCCCAACCCACCGAACGGGTATGGACGCGAGGCATGGCCAGCAACGAGCAGTACAGCAGTTTCATCGTCAAGTACCGGGACGGCAGCAGCAAGCGCGTCTCCGCCACCACCGCGCAGGATGCGCTGAAGAAGCGCCTCGGCGTCCAGCAGCGCAGCAAGCGTTCGATCGGCAACGCACCGCCAGCAGCCGCGTCCGTAACCCATCAACGCCGCATGGGCGGCGGGGCCGACGTGGTCACCACGGACAAGCCACTGGACCTCCCGGAAGCGCAGATCCTGATGCAGCGCATCGCCGACGATCCGGATGTGGAGTACGTGCAGCCGAACTACATGATGAGCGCATTCGCCACACCGAACGACCCACGCTACGGCGAGCAGTGGCACTACAGCAATCCGACCAGTGGCGCGCGCCTGCCCGGCGCGTGGGATCGCTCCACTGGCCAGGGCGTGGTGGTGGCTGTGGTCGATTCGGGCTACCTCAACAACAACGACCTGCAGGCCAACCTGCTGCCGGGCTACGACATGATCTCGTCGACCCGTCCGTTCAGTGATTGGCAGTGCATCATCGGCGGAATGAATCCCGGCTGTGGCGGATCCGACGATGGCGATGGACGCGACGCCGATGCCTTCGATGCCTCGGGCATCGCACACGGCACCCACGTCGCTGGAACGGCCGCTGCGGTGACCAACAACCAGATCGGCGTGGCCGGCGTGGCCTACAACGCGAAGGTCGTGCCGGTACGCGTACTCGGCAACCAGGGCAATGGCGGTTCCGCCGACATCATCGATGGCATGCTCTGGAGTGCCGGCATCAACGTGCCCAACGTCCCGGCCAATGCGAACCCGGCCGAAGTCATCAATCTCAGCCTGGGCGGCCGCCGCGCCTGCTCGCCGGCCGAGCAGGATGCAATCGACGACATCACCGCGCAGGGCACGATCGTGGTGGTCGCCGCCGGCAACAGCAATCTGGATGTGTCCGAGTTTGCTCCGGCGAACTGCAAGGGCGTGATCGCGGTGGCTGCCAACGATCAGGGCGGGCGACGCGCGTTCTACTCCAACTATGGCGCAGGCATCCACATCACCGCACCCGGTGGTGAAACCTGGTCCTGCCGCGCGTCCGTCGGCGAGTTCCTGCCGCTGGCCACGCCACCTAGCCAGGCCAACTGCGCCCCGACCCGTCAGCATCCGGCGCAGGGCATCCTGTCCACGGTGGGTAACAACGCCTTCGACTTCATGTCCGGCACCTCGATGGCGGCGCCTCACGTCGCTGGCATCGTCGCGCTGATGCAAGCGGTGGCGCCGGTGCCAAAGACCACCGACCAGGTCAAGGACATCCTGCGTCGCACTGCGCACCCGATCGCCGCAGCGAACTGCCCGGGTGGCTGCGGGCCAGGCATCATTGACGCGGCCGAAGCCGTGAAGGCAGCCAGCAACTGATGGCATGGCGCAGCGGCCCGGCAAGGTCGCTGCGCCCTCCTCCGTTCCTCAGTTCACGTCCGCCGGAAAGCGGCATCGCTTCACCAGCAGCATGCCCAGCATCGGCGCCAGCGCGAAGGTGGCAAACAGCCACCGGGCCGCACGCGCGGTTCCCTCGGCCCCGCCCGGCTCGATCAGTCCCGCTGCATTGGCGACCATCCCGGCAAGCGCAGCCCCGGCCGCGGTGGCGAACAGCTGGACGGTGGTGATCGACGCACCGGCGCGCTCCTGTTCCTCCGGCGGTGCAGAGGTCAGAACGCGTGTCAGCAGGTGAGGCCAGGCCAGACCCACGCCGATCCCGATGACGGCCAGCGCCACGCAGATCGGCACCATCTGCAACCACGTACCGCTGCCCGCAGCCGGCACCCGCAGCGCCAGCCCGATCATGCCCACCCACCCCAGCGCCGGGCCGATCATCAACGCCCGGTCAACGGCGCGCCCGCTGAAGCCGGAGCCGACCAACGACCCGAGCGTCCAACCGGCCGCCATCAGCGCCGCGAGGTAGCCCGCAGCAAGCGGTGATTGCTGATGCAGCACCTGCAGGAACAGTGGCACGAAGACCTCGCCGCTGGTGATCATCACCACCAGCAGCGACATCAGCCCATACAACGCGGCCAGCCGCGAGCGGAGCCGGAGAGCGCCGGAAGGAAGCAGCGTCTGCTTCGCTCGGGACTCGATCCTCATCAGCACCACTGCGAGGAACACGGCCATCACGATGCCGATGAAATTGTTGACTGCGCTCGAGGATGTACTGCCAAGGGAGACGCTGATGACGGCCAGGGTCAGCAGCAGGATCTGCAGCCACGGGACCGAGGACCTGGCCGCAGCTGAAGACGATGCCTCCCTCTGCGGAAGGACGTTCGACGCCAGCAGCGCGAACAACACGGCAACCGCGGTGACCGACCAGAATGCGGCCCGCCATACGCCCCATTCGGCGAAGACGCCGCCCACCGCAGGTCCGATCAACGTCGCCACGCCCCACATCCCCGAAACCAGGGCCATCGCGCGGGGCCAGAGCGGCTCTTCGAACGCGAGCCGGATCATGGCGTAGGCCAGCGCGAACAGGAAGCCGCCGCCGACACCCTGCACCAGCCGCCCCACCAGCATCATCGGCATCGAGGTCGCGAGCGCGCAGATCACGGCACCGGCTGCGAAGATGAGCGTCGCCATTGCATAGCTTCCACGAGGCCCGGCACGTTCAAGCAGCTTGATCGACAGTGCCGACCCCAGGATGGACGCGACCACGAAGAGCGTGGTGTTCCATGCGTAGAGATCCAGGCCACCGATGTCCTCCACCACGGTTGGCAACATGGTGGTGGCGATGTAGACGTTGACCGCATGCAGTGCGACCCCGCCCGCCAGGGCAAGTGAGCGCACTGCATTGCGGCCGGACAGGAGATCGCCCCAGCGGGTGCCGGGGACGGCGATGCCTTGCTGTTCCATTTTCGTTCAAACCTATGATTCATGACCTGCAGCCCAGGGTTCACATGCAGGAAAAAGGGAACTGCCTTATAAAACCTCATGTATTGATGAGGTCAAGGAACCCCGGCCATGAAGATCGATGTCAGCGTTCCGCTTTCCGTGGGCGAAGTCGCGCGTCGCAGCGGGGTCAGCATTGCCACCGTGCACTTCTATGAAGCCAAGGGACTGATCCATGGCTGGCGCAACAACGGCAACCAGCGCCGCTACCGCCGCGACGTGCTGCGGCGCATTGCCGTGATCAAGGTCGCACAGCGGGCGGGCGTTCCTTTGGCCACGATCAAGATCGCGCTGGATGATCTTCCAGCCGAACGGGCGCCCAGTTCGAAGGACTGGGCAAGGCTGTCCAGCAACTGGCGCGACATGCTGAACGAGCGCATCCGCAGCCTGGTCCAGCTGCGCGACCAGCTTGACGGCTGCATCGGCTGTGGTTGCCTGTCACTGAAGGACTGTCCGTTGCGAAACCCTGGCGACCAGTTGTCACAACGCGGCGACGGCGCCGTCTTGCTTGAATCGGACGACGGCAGCCGGAATGGGGCATGATCCATTGCTGCACGCGGCACTGACTGAAACATCGCAAAATGAAGCGGCATCCTCCCCGCGTTGCTGCCCACTACCTACAGAAGGACCTGCGATGAGAACCGTGATCATCACCTCTGCCCTGCTCCTGGCTGCTTGTGCCGCGGCCCCGGCTGCGCACGCGGCTGCACCCGCCATCGCGCCGCCCGGCACCGCAACACTCGAAGCCCTGCTGGCCTGCAAGGCAGGCTCGACCTTCAGCGAAGCCGAGGCTATCGATGCCCTGCAGGCAGCCGGCCTGGCCAGGAAGCCTGGTGGCACGTTCGAGCCGGAAACCACGCCGGTCGCCCTGTTCGGCGGTACCGTCCCCCATGCCGACGTGAATGTCGCCGAGGGCGAGAAGAGCATCTTCGTCTACTTGAACGGTGTCGACCCCAAGCGCCTGGCCAAGACCTGGTCGGTGACCACGGTCAACGAATACGCCAACACCGAAGCACCGTCCTACGTGAAGCGCATCGACAAGCACCACACCCTGCACGTGATTGCCGGTAATGATTACGAAGGCTATTCCGCTGCCGTGAAGTGCCAGATCACACCGTGACTGCCTGACCCGCGCTAGAGCCAGCGCCGTACGCGCTGGCGGAAGGCTGCGTATGCCTCCGGAAAGCGGGCCGACAGTGCCCGCTCTTCCGGCATGATCTGCCATCGGTTGATGTACAGCACGAACAGCGGCACGGCCAGCAGTGCGGTCAGGTTCTGCAGGTACAGCATGGCACCTGCCAGGACAGTGGCCTGGCCCAGGTACATCGGGTTGCGCGTGTAGCGGTACACGCCGTGCGTGACCAGCACGCTCGACGTCGCTGGCCGCAGGGGGTTGACCGTGGTGCCCACGCGCCGGAAGGCCAGCTTCGGCAGCAGGTTCAATACCACGCCGAAGGCCATCACCAGACCCGCAAGCAACTCCGGCACGGGTAGCTGCAGCGCCGCGCCCGGCTGCCATCGGCTGACCGTATAGCCGATGGCGGCGCACAACAGCATCACAAGAGGCGGAGGAACACGGGTCTCAAGCCATCGCATCGCAGCCCCGCATTCATCCTGTTCACCCCAGTGTCACACGGAAATGCCTGAATCGCCCGGTTGGCGGCATTTCCGCGCTCCAAACCGACCGCCCGGTATCTTCCGCTTTGACATGCCGACCGCTAGAGTGGCGCCACCGCGCAGGAGGATCGTATGGCAACCACGGGCTTGGGCTTCATCGGCCGCACGACCCTCATCATCACCGTGCTGCTCACCCTGGGCGGCTGCGCGACGTTGCGCCAGTTCGGGCCGTCGGTGCAGGTGGCCTCGGTCACCCCCGGGCAGTACATCGCCCTGAAACGCGGCGACATCCTGACCACCGGCAAGCTCAGTTCGGCCACCATGGAGACGCTGCGCGTCGCCGGCCTCGACGAAGGCGTCTGCGCCAAGCCAGGCCTGCCCTGCATCGAGGCCATGGAAGGCAGCATCGTGGTGCGCGAGGAGGACAAGCGCTCAAGCCTGGCCGAGCTGTGGCTGCAGTATGCGATGACCTTGCCCGCGCCCAAGCGCGAGTACTCCACGTCAGGCCGCGCCAAGAGCGTGATCACCGAACTGGATGCGGACTTCCAGCCGCGCCTGGACGCGTGGATGCAGGTCGCGCGGCAGGCCTACGCCTACCTGTTCTTCACCGAGCGCACGGCCAACCAGCGCGGTTTCGAAGACCGCCAGACCCAGGTGCGCGACTACTACAACCTGGCCGTGCAGGAAGCCTCGGTACAGTTGTACAACGCCTATGCCACCGGGCGCGTGCATGGTGAAGCCAGCCACTTCCAGCTGGGCCGCTGGACGTTCGTGCTGGCGCCGTCGGGCCAAGCATCACCGCTGGATACGCGTACGCCCACCGAACTGGTACCGGCAGCCTCGCTATCGTTCACCGGCACGCTGCGCAGCGTGCATCGCCGCGATGGCTTCGGTGCCGAACTGGTGGCCGTGATGGATGATCCAGCCGCCACTACGGCCACCACGCCGCCGGCCACCACAGCCGCCGCGCAGGCCACCACGCCCGTCACGCAGAGCTGGAGCGAGATGCCGTCGCCATCGATGACGGTGCTGCTGCGCTTCTCCGGAAAGAACCTGTGGGAAGTACTGCACGACGACGAGCCGGAACTGGAGATCCACGATCCCTACCAGGTCACGGAAGTCACCCTGCATGGGCAGCAGGTGCCATTGGCCGCGAACTTCACCGCAGGCTACGCACTGTGGCTGGCGCGCTCCAATTTCAGCCACCAATCGCTGCGTTCGCTGTTCGGTGGCAAGGGCGGCATCGACACGCCGCATCTGTACATGATGCAGCCCTACGACCCGAACCGCCGCGTGCTGCTGATGATCCATGGCCTGGCCAGCAGCCCGGAAGCCTGGGTCAACGTCGCCAACGAGCTGATGCGCGACGACGAGATCCGCCAGGACTTCCAGGTCTGGCAGTTCTACTACCCGACCAACATGCCCATCGCGATGAGCCACGATGCGATGCGCCACACGCTGGATGAGGTGTTCAAGCACTTCGACCCCAGCGGCAAGGCGCAGGCCTCTCATGACATGGTGCTGGTCGGGCACAGCATGGGTGGGGTGATCTCACGGCTGATGGTGTCTTCTTCCGGCGACCACCTGGTAGAGACCCTGCTGGCGACCGCACAGATGACGCCTGCGCAGCAGGAGCTGCTGCGCACCAAGGGCGCGCCGGTGCTGACCTTCCTGCCGGAACCGGAAGTATCGCGCGTGGTGTTCATTGCCACGCCGCACCGCGGTACCGATGTGGCGAGCACCCGCCTCGGCCGCTGGATCGGCCGCCTGGTACGGCTGCCACTGACCGTCCTGGAGGACGTGGCCACCATCGCCAACGACGGCAAGATCGATCGCAACGACGGCAAGCACGGCTACCAGATGAACAGCATCCAGAACCTGGACAAGGACGATCCCTTCGTGCGCGCCGTGGCCGACCTGCCGATGGCACCGAAAGTGCGTTACCACTCGATCATCGCGCGCGCCAAGGCCGACGGCCCGCTGGAAAAGACCGACGACGGGCTGGTGCCCTACTGGAGCTCGCACCTTCCGCACGCGGATTCGGAGAAGGTGATCGTGTCCGGGCACAGCGTGCAGGAAGCCACGCCGGCCATCGTCGAACTGCGGCGGATCCTGCATGAAGACATGCAACAGCACGGTGCCGTGGTGAAATAGCAGGGGGCGAATGAGGGGAAAACCCTCATCGCCTGTACGCATCCGCCCTTCTATGCTGGCTCCACTACCCCACTGGAGGTCCGCATGAACACGCAAGAGCCCAGCCGCCACCCCAGCCCCGATCCGGCCGAGCGCGACGCCTTCTTCCCGTCGCCGTACTCGCTGTCACAGTTCACATCGGCGAAGAGCGACCTGTCCGCCGCCGACTATCCCGACGCGCGCCGCGATGGCCGCTGGAAGGTGCTGATGATCGCTGCGGACGAACGCTATCTGCCCACCGCCAACGGCCACCTGTTCTCCACCGGCAACCATCCGGTGGAAACCCTGCTGCCGATGTACCATCTGGACAAGGCCGGCTTCGACATCGATGTGGCCACGCTGTCCGGCAACGCCGCCAAGTTCGAGTGGTGGGCGTTCCCGCATGAGGACAAGGAGATCGGCGGACTGTACGACCGCTACGAAGCCCGCTTCCGCCAGCCACTGCCGTTGGAAGAGGTGGTGGCAGGCCTCGATGCCGCGTCGGACTATGCAGCCGTGTTCATTCCCGGTGGCCACGGCGCCCTCATCGGACTGCCGCAGAGTCGCGCGGTAAAGGCGGCCCTGCACTGGGCGATGGCCGAGCAACGTCACATCATCACCCTCTGCCACGGCCCGGCCGCATTGCTGGCCGCAGGCGTTGACGAGGCCGACGGTGGTTCGCTGTTCCGCGGCTACCGCATCTGTGCCCTCCCCGATGCGATGGACCGGCAGACGCCGGAGATCGGCTACATGCCCGGGCAGCTGCCGTGGTTCTTCGGTGAGCGCCTGGCGCAGCAGGGCGTGCAGATCGTCAACGACGGCATCGATGGCAGCGTGCTGCAGGACCGCCTGTTGCTGACCGGCGACAGCCCGCTGGCCGGCAATGCGCTGGGCAAGCTGGCCGCGCGCACGCTGCTCGACGCATTGGCCGGGCGCTGACTGGCGTGAGCGATCTGGTGCAGGCGTTGCTGGAACTGGAACGCGCCCGCTCACTGAGTGCGGTGGGCGCGGTACTACGCGGCATCTCTGCACCGCTGGGCTACGACCGCGTGCTGGTGTTCGCCACCGGCACAGGGTTGGAACGCGGTACCCAGCGCGTGTACTGGATCGAGGGCGACTGGTTCGGCGACGGCAGCACTACCGACCTCGCGCGCTACCTGCACGCCTGTCCGGTCAATCGCCACGTTCTGGACAGTGACGCGCCGTTCTTCTGGAGCAAGCGCCAGGGCGTTCGCGGCGAACGCTATCAGGTGGTAAAGCAGCCACGTGGTGAAGGCCTGCACGGTCTGCAGGTGCCGGTGTTCGGCACCACAGGGCTGGAAGGCGCGATCAGTTTTGCCGGGACAGCGATCGATGCATCGGCCAGCGCGCGACTGCTGCTGGATGCTGCTGCAGCTGCAGCATTCCGTGCCGCACGCCGGCTTTCCGAGACGCCCACCGAGCTTTCCGGAAGTGCGTTGAGCACGCGCGAACGCGAGGTGCTGCGCTGGGTCGCCGCCGGCCGTCGCCAAGCGGAAATCGCGGCCACGCTGGGACTTTCCGCCCGTACGGTGGAGAATCATCTGCGACGCGCGCGCCAGCGCCTGGGCGTGGCAACCACCGCGCAGGCGGTGCGTGCTGCCAGTCGGCGCGGCGAGATCGAGGACTGATCCGGGCAAGACACTTCCGGCGCTCTGGTTCGCGTGTTACACACGCCATGCGCATGTGCGCGATTGCAGAAAGCAAGGACGATGCTTATGAAACTGCAACTGGCCGCGATGGCCGCGTTGGTGATGGCAACGGCAACCCTGGCTCCGGTGGCGGACGCCAATGCCGGGGGACCGAAAGAAAATGTTTCGTGCGTGCCGGTGAAAGTGGACCACAACCGGGTCCACCAGCACTGCACGGAAACCTACACCGATGAGTTCGGCAACGTGTACGAAGCCGAGTACTGGATCGACGAGTACGGCAACCCTTACCTGCGCGACTGAGCCGGCAGGGGAATGCGCCGGGCCGCCCGCCGGGCCGGCGCGCATGCAGCGGCTGCCACTCGGGCGCATGCTCTACCGGGGGGTAGTTGCACGACACCGCGCAGATGCGCGATTGCAGACACAAGGATGATGCCCATGAAACTGCACCTGGCCTCGATGGCCGCACTGGCCGTAGCCTTCGCTGGAATGATGTCGAGCGGCAACGCCAACGCCGGGGTAACCAGCCCACCCGGCAGCGTGACGCGCTGCGAACCATTTGAAGTGGAGCGCTACCGCATCCACCAGCATTGCATCGTGACCATGCCCGATGCGGACGGCGAGATTTTCCTCACCGAGTACTGGATCGACGAATACGGCAACCCGTATCTGATGTAATCCTCATCGACAAGGAGTGTGGGAATGAGACTGCATAAAGGCGTATCGGTGTGTTCGCTTGCCACCGTGCTGGCCGTGCTGATGCTGGCCCCCGTCGCCACCACAACGGCTGCCGAGGTCATCGAGGTCCAGGAAGAGTGTGTGCCCTTCCGCATCGCTGGCAACGTGTTCCATCAGCGCTGCACGTCGTACGTGGTCTACGACGACGGCTCCCGCGAAGTCACCAGTCATTACAACCGTGACGAGAACGGGATGATCTACGACCCCTGATCGCGCCCCCGCGATCCGCCGGGCGGGACCTTCACCGCCCGCCCGGCATCTTCCATCCGCCCATCCCGGCATATCGCCGACCCCACCGTCCATGGCATGCTTCATGAAACCGTTTTCATGGAATGGAGGGATTCCACGATGTTGTCGCGTTTCCGTCGCCCTGCGCTGTATGCGCTGCTGGCGCTTGCTCTGCCTGCCGTCGCCTGGGCTGCTGCGCCGGCGCCACTGAAAGTGATGTCGTTCAATGTCCGTACCCCGGCCGATACCGAACCGGGCAAGCGCTGGCCGGACCGTCGCGATGCCATGGTCAAGGTCATCCTCGATGCACACCCGGCCGTGATCGGCACGCAGGAGCTGGTGAAGGAACAGGCCGACTTCCTGTCCGGGCATCTGCCCGGCTACCGCTGGTTCGGTGAAGGCCGCCGCGGTGGCAGCGGCGATGAACACATGGGCGTGTTCTACGACAGCAAGGTGCTGGCCATCGAGGAATCCGGCAACTTCTGGTTATCCGATACGCCCGAAGTACCCGGCAGCATCACCTGGGGCAACCTGTACCCGCGCATGGTCACCTGGGCCCTGTTCCGGCGCCTGGACGATGGCCGCCGTTTCTACTTCATGAATACCCACCTGCCCTACCGCGACGAGGACGAACCGCGCCGGGTGAAGGGTGCCGAGCTGATCGGCAAGCGCCTGCAAGCCCTGCCTGCCGACCTGCCGGTGGTCCTGACCGGTGACTTCAACAGCGAGCCCGGCGGTGACACCTACAAGGCATTCACCCGCCTGCTGCAGGACACACGCACGCAGGTGAATGCACCGCAGGGACCACGCCTGACCTTCCACGACTTCACCGGCAAGGCCACCGTGCAGCTGGACTGGGTGCTGGTGCGCGGCTTCCATGCCCGCAGTTTCCTCACCGATGACCGCCGCATCGACGGCGTGCTGCCGTCGGATCACTTCCCGCTGGTGGTCGAGCTGGACTGGCCGAAGCACTGAATCTCCGCGGCCGCCGTGGCTACCGCGGCTGCCGCGACAACAGCCGGTACAACGCCAGGTGCTGGTTGCGCGCCTGGCAGATGCGGGCGCCGACAGCAAGGAACACGGCAACGCCGATCAGGCCCAGCCCCAGCATCGGATCAGGCAGTCGCAGGAAACCGATCGCAGCGGCCATCGTCGCCAGCACCAGCAGCACAACGACCGCCACCGAAAGGCCCGCGCCGGGTGGCCCCGGGTCGCCAAACAGCATGCGCTGGGTATCCCGCCTGTCATCGCTCATCGTCTTTACTCCCTGGAATCTGCCCCCACTAGTTACACGGCGGACACGGCTTCCGGCAGAGTCAGAAACGTCACGACTGTGACAACGTCCACAGCACACACCGCGCTACCCTGCCCCCGTTCCCGAACTGTGGAGAAAGGCATGGCACACCAGAGCCGCCTGGCCGGTTTCATCATCGATTGCGAGGGCATTCCCGCCGACGAAGGTGCCCGCTTCTGGTCCGCCGCGCTCGGCCTGCAGGCGCAGCCCGCCTATGCCGAAGACGGCGCCGAGTACGCCGACCTGCAGGGCGCGCCCGCAGGCCTGAACGTGGAGGTGCAACGCGTCAATCACCCTTCACGGGTGCACCTGGACATCGAGAGTGACGACATCGACGCCGAGGCCGACCGCCTGGAGAAGCTCGGCGCGCGGCGGATAGGCTTCGTCAAGCGGTGGTGGGTGATGGAAGCACCGACCGGCCATCGCTTCTGCATCGTGCGCATGCGCGAGCGCGAGGTACCGGCCAATCGCTGGCCCTGAAAGAAGAAAGGGACGGAAGCCACTGCTTCCGTCCCCTGCGGTTACTGCACCTGCGCCACACTCGGCGGCTGCGGTGATTGACCCCAACCACCCAGCGCCTTGTACACGCCCACCACGCTGACGTTGACCTCGGACTCGGCCGCGGCCAACGCATCATCGGCTGCCAGCTGCGTACGCTGCGCATCCAGCAGGGTCAGAAAGTCCTCCGAGCCCTCGCGATAGCGGATCTGCGCCAGCGACTCGGCACGGCGTGCCGCCTGCGCCTGCTCGACCACGATCGCCAGCCGCGCCTGCTGCTTGGAATAGCGGGTCAGCGCGTTCTCGGTGTCTTCCAGTGCCAGCAGCACCGTCTGCTCATACTGTGCTGCCACGCCTTCGGCCTCGGCCTTGCTGGCACGCAGGCGTGCACGCACGGTGCCAAAATCGAAGGCCGCCCAGCTCAGCGACGGCGTCAGCGACCAGGCCTTGTTGTTGCCATTGACCAGGCCACTGGCATCGCCACCGAGGAAGCCGACGAAACCGGACAGCGACAGCCGCGGGAACAGATCCGCCGTGGCCACGCCCACCCGCGCGGTAGCGGCAGCAAGACGACGCTCGGCCACGCGCACGTCGGCGCGTTGGCGCAGCAGCTCGCGGGTATCGCCCAGCGGCAGCGCCTTGGCGAATGCCGGCACTTCGTGCGGCGCAAGCATGGCGGTCAGCGTTTCCGGACGCTGGCCCAGCAGAACGGCCAGACGGTTGCGCGACTGCGTTTCGGCCACTTCCAGCAGCGGAATGTCGGCCTCGATCGCCTTCAGCCGCGCACGACTGCTCTGCACGTCCAGCTCGCTGCCGGCGCCCAGCTCCCAGCGTGCCTCGGTCAGCTTCTGCGTCTCGCGCAGATTGACCAGGGTGTGCTGGGCCACGGCGATGCGCTTCTGTGTGCCGCGCAGCTCGAAGTAGTTGCGTGCCACTTCGGCGGCGACCAGTACCTGTGCGTCGGCCAGGTTGGCCTGCTCGGCGTCGAGGTCGGCACGCGCGGCTTCTGCAGCACGGCGCTTGCGGCCGAACAGATCCAGCTCCCAGCCCGCATCGAAGCCGAGCTGGTAGCTTTCACTGAACACCCGCTGCCCACCCAGCTGCGGATCGGGTTGCTTGCGGCGATCGTAGCTGCCGCCCGCGGTAACGTGGGGCGCCTGGTCGAAGCGGCTTTCGACGAACACCGCGCGGGCCTGGCTGACGCGGGCCACGGCCACGCGCAGGTCCAGGTTGTCCGACAGTGCACCGTGCACCAGCTCTTCCAGCACCGGATCATCGAACTGCGCCCACCAGCTGGCCACCGGCGAGGTGGTGCTGAACACCGGCTGCTGCGCCCCCTGCAGCACCACCGGTTCCTGCACCGGGGCCTTGTAGTTCGGGCCGACGCTGACACAGCCTGCCAGCACCAGACTGGAGACGGCCATCGCCAACGTACGGATCACCATGGCAGCACCTCGCCCAGGTAAGTGAAGCTGCCGTTCGGGCCTTCATGGCCGATCAGTGCCATCTGCACGCTGGAGCGCGCGCCTTCGCTGATTTCGATCTCGCCGTGTCCGCCGTTCATATCGGTTTTCACGTAACCCGGATGCACGGTATTGACCTTGATCTGGGTGCTGCGCAGTTCATGCGCCAGCGCCAGCGTCCAGCTGTTCACCGCTGCCTTGGAGGCGTTGTACGCGGGAATCTTGAAATCGTAGATGCCCGAGGTCGGATCAGCGTGCAGGGTCTGCGAGCCGAGCATGCTCGAAACGTTGACGATGCGCCCGGACTTGGCCTGCCTGACCAGTGGCAGGAAGGCCTGGGTCACCGCAACCAGTGCGTACACGTTGGTGTCGAAAGTGCGCTTCCAGGTATCCAGCGACTGTTCGGACGGCGCTTGCGCCGGGTTCTCGATCATGATGCCGGCGTTGTTGACCAGGATGTCCAGGCGCCCATGGCGCTGGCGTACCTGCTCGACCGCTTCGGCGATGCTGGCGGCATCGGTCACGTCCAGCTGGATGGCTTCCACCGGCAGGCCCTCGGCCTGCAGCTTCAGCGCCTGCTCTACGGCGGTCTCGCGCTTGCGGCCGGCCAGCAGCGTATGCACGCCGGCCTGGGCCAGCTGGCGCACGGTCTCGGCGCCGATGCCGCGGGTGGCGCCGGTGACCAGCGCGATCTTGTTCTGATGAGAGTTCATGGATTCTTGCCTCGTGAGGGGGAAGCCGCCCCCGGCCAGCGACCGGCGGCGACGGGGTTCCATGTCAGTGGTGGATGGTCGGCTCGCCGTGCTGCACCAGCTGGCCACCACCGTTGCGGGTGACAAACTTGCGCAGGGCCACGTAGAACACCGGGGTGAGGAACAGGCCGAACAGGGTCACGCCCAGCATGCCGGCGAACACGGTGATACCGGTCACCGAGCGCACCTCGGCACCTGCACCGTGCGACAGCACCAGCGGTACGGTGCCGGCGATGAACGCGATGGAGGTCATCACGATCGGGCGCAGGCGCAGGCGGCAGGCTTCCAGCGCAGCTTCAACGATACCCTTGCCGCCCATCTCCAGCTCTCTGGCAAATTCGACGATCAGGATCGCGTTCTTGCACGCCAGGCCCATCAGCACCACCAGGCCGACCTGCACGAACACGTTGTTGTCACCACCGGTCAGCCACACGCCGAACAGCGCGGACAGCAGGGTCATCGGCACGATCAGGATCACCGCCAGCGGCAGCGACCAGCTCTCGTACAGCGCGGCCAGCACCAGGAAGGCCAGCATGATCGCCACCGGGAACACGATGAAGGCGGCCTTGCCCTGGGTTGCCTGCTGGTAGCTCAGGTCGGTCCATTCGGTGGTCATGCCCACCGGCAGCACCTTGCCGGCGATCTCGGTCAGCTTGTTCATCGCCTCGGCCGAAGACAGCAGGCGCGGGTCGGCTTCACCGGCCAGATCCGCCGCCGGATAGCCATTGAAGCGCAGCACCGGGTCCGGGCCGAAGGTCTGCTTGATGGTGACCATCGAACCGATCGGCACCATCTCGCCGCGGTCATTGCGGGTACGCAGCTTGCCGATGTCCTCGACCGTTTCGCGGTACGGACCGTCCGCCTGCGCGATGACCTGCCAGGTACGGCCGAACTGGTTGAAGTCGTTGACGTAGGCCGAGCCGAGGTAGGTCTGCAGCGTGTCGAACAGTTCGGTGAGCTGCACGCCCTGTGCCTTGGCCTTGACGCGGTCGACCTCGGCATCCAGCTGCGGCACATTGGCCTGGTAGCTGGAAATCGGGAAGGCCATGCCCGGCGTCTGCGCAACGGTGCCCTGCATCGCCTGTACAGCATTCTGCAGCGCGCCGTAACCCAGGTTGCCACGGTCCTCGATGAACATCTGGTAGCCGTTGCCGTTGCCCAGGCCGAGGATCGGCGGCGGCATCATCGAGAAGGCGAAGCCTTCCTGCAGACCGGCGATCTTCTGGTTGATCTCGGCGTTGATCTGCGCGGCGGTACGGCCATGGCGCTCGGCGAACGGCTTGAGCGGAATGAACGCCACACCGGTGTTCGGCGTGTTGGTGAACTGCAGCGCGTTCAAACCCGGGAACGAGATGGTGTGGGCCACGCCATCGGTTTCCTGGGCGATCTTGGCGACCTTGCGCAGCATTTCATCGGTACGCGCGATCGACGAACCTTCCGGCAACTTCACACCCGCGATCAGGTACAGCTTGTCCTGGGTCGGGATGAAGCCCGGCGGCACCAGCTTGAAGATCACACCGGTACCGACCAGCAGGATCGCGTAAACCACGAACACCGCACCACGACGGCCGAGGATGCGGGCCACGCCACGCTCGTACTTCTCCGAACTGGACTTGAAGAAGCGGTTGAACGGACGGAACACCCAGCCGAACAGGCGGTCGATCAAGCGGCTCGGGCCGTCCTTCGGCGCTCCATGGGCCTTCAGCAGGCGCGCGGCCAGGGCCGGCGACAGGGTCAGCGAGTTGATCGCCGAGATCACCGTGGAGATGGCGATGGTGACCGCGAACTGCTTGTAGAACTGGCCAGTGACACCCGACAGGAAGGCCATCGGCACGAACACGGCACACAGCACCAGCGCGATCGCGATGATCGGGCCGGACACCTCACGCATGGCCTGGTGGGCCGCGGCGGTGGGCGACAGGCCTTCTTCGATGTTGCGCTCGACGTTCTCCACCACCACGATCGCGTCATCGACCACGATGCCGATCGCCAGCACCAGGCCGAACAGGCTCAGCGTGTTGATCGAGAAGCCCAGCAGGTACAGCGCGGCGAAAGTACCGACCACCGACACCGGCACCGCGATCAGCGGAATGATCGACGCACGCCAGGTCTGCAGGAACAGGATCACCACCAGCACCACCAGCGCGATCGCTTCCAGCAGCGTGGAAACCACGGCCTTGATCGAGTCGCGCACGAAGATGGTGGTGTCATACACGGCTTCGTACTTCACGTCGGCCGGCATGGTCTTCTGCATCTCGTCCATCGTCGAGATGACCTGGTCACGGATCTCCAGTGCATTGGCACCCGGCGACTGGAAGATACCGATACCCACCGCGTTCTTGCCGTCCAGCTGCGAACGCAGGGTGTAGTCACCGGCACCCAGTTCCAGGCGGGCCACATCGGCCAGGCGCACGATCTCGCCATCAACACCGCTCTTGAGCACGATGTCGCCGAATTCCTTTTCAGTCTTCAAGCGGCCCTGGGCATTGATCAGGGTCAGGAACTGGCTGTTCGGCAGCGGTTCGGCGCCGAGCTGGCCGGCCGAGACCTGCACGTTCTGCTCACGCATGGCGCGCACTACGTCACTGGCGGTCAGGCCGCGCGAGGCGACCTTGTCCGGGTCCAGCCAGGCGCGCATGGCGTAGTCACCACCACCGAAGATCTGCGCGTCACCCACGCCCGGAATACGCGCCAGCGCATCCTTGACGTGCAGACGGGCGTAGTTGCGCAGGTACAGGGTGTCGTACTTGCCGTTCGGCGAGGTCAGGTGCACCACCATCAGGAAGGTCGGTGACTGCTTCTGCGTGGTCACGCCCTGCCGGCGCACGTCCTCGGGCAGGCGCGCCTGCGCCTGCGCCACGCGGTTCTGCACCTTCACCGCCGCCGCATCCGGGTCGGTGCCCGGGCGGAAGGTGACGGTCATCTGCAGCACACCGTCCGAGCCGGCGACCGACTTCAGGTACATCATGCCTTCGACGCCGTTGATCGCCTCTTCAAGCGGCGTGGCGACGGTCTCGGCAATGACCTTGGGGTTGGCGCCCGGATACACCGTGCGCACGACCACCGACGGCGGCACCACTTCCGGGTACTCGCTGATCGGCAGGATTGGAATCGTGATCAGGCCTGCGGCGAAGATCACGATCGACAGCACCGCCGCGAAGATCGGCCTGTCGATGAAGAAACGGGAAAAGTCCATGGAGGAATTCCTGGGAAAGGCGTTCGGCGGGCAACAGCCTCCCCGCCCCTCGCCGAGATGACGAAGGCAGGGAAGGCTGCTGCTGGCGCCGGCAGCTAAGCGGGGACGCGGATCAGGAGACGGCGGATCAGTGGTTCAGCGCGGCGGTGGCATCGCGGCCCGGTGCCGGTGGCGCAGCCTGCGGCTGCATCGCCACGGCCTTGGCCTGCACCGGCATGCCCGGCATGAAGACCTTCTGCACGCCGTCGATGATCACCTTGTCGCCGGCGGCCAGGCCGTGCTCGACAATACGCAGGCCATCAGCGGTGCGACCGAGCTGGATGTCGCGGCGCTGGGCCTTGCCATCCTTGTCGACCACGTAGACATACTTGCGGTCCTGGTCGGTCAGAACGGCCTTCTCGTCGATCAGCAGGGCCTGGAACTGGCCGCTGCCGAGCAGCTGCACGCGGGCGAACAGGCCCGGCGTGAACTGGCGATCGGCGTTGTCCAGCAGCGCGCGGACGCGGATGGTACCGGTGCTGCGGGCGACCTGGTTGTCGAGGAAGTCGACCTTGCCCGAATGCGGGTAACCCTCTTCGCCGGACAGACCGACCTTCACCGGCAGATCGCTGTCACGCTCGCTCGGGCGTTCACCCTTGCGCGCCATCTGCGCATAGCGAAGGAAAGTGCTTTCATCGGCATCGAAGTAGACGAACACGGTGTCCAGCGAGACCAGCGTGGTCAGCACGCTGGCGCTGTCGCCGGCGGTGACCAGGTTGCCGGCGGTGACCATCGCGCGGCCGGCACGGCCGTCGATCGGCGCACGCACCTTGGTGAACTCCAGGTTGAGGCGGGCCGCATCCAGCGCAGCCTGGGCCGCCTGTACGGCGGCACCGGACTGGTCAGCCGCAGCGCGACGCTGCTCGGCCGTCTCGGTGGAAATGGCCTGCTGCTCGGACAAACGCTTGGCACGCTCGGATTCACTGCGGGCCAGCGTGGCCTGGGTGCGGGCGCGGGCCAGTTCGGCAGCGGCGCGATCGTACTCGGCCTGGTAACTGCGCGCGTCGATGGTGAAGAGCACTTCGCCCTTCTTCACTTCCTGGCCTTCGACGTAGTTGACCTTGTCGATGTAGCCGGACACGCGCGGGCGCAGTTCAACGCTCTGTACCGCTTCGACGCGGCCGCTGAACTCGTCCCACTGGCTGACCTGCTTGACCAGCACCGGTGCAGCACTGACCTGCGGCGGCGGCGGTGCACCGGCTTCTTCGGCGTGGCCGCCGCTGCAGGCCGCCAGCACGGCTGCGGCGAGGATCGACACGCCGACCATCGCGATGCGATGGCCGAAACGATGTGGGGTGGAATTGGGGGAAGTCATGGCATGCATCCGTACGGAGGGGTGGTACAGCTAGATGAGAACGTGTTGCAAAAACAGGCGGCGTATCCTGCGACCTCAACCATGGTCGAGGTCAAGCGACGCCTGCGGTATCGCGCCACAGGGGAGGAACGTCCAGGTGCAGCAGGCCGCGCGGCAGTTCGGCATCACTGCTGTCGCAGCGGACGATGGCGCGGTTGTCGCGGCAGCCGTCGAGCAGGGAGACCACGCGACGGCCGACCAGCAGTGAGCTGGGCCACTCGATGCAGGCATTGGCCGCGTTGGCCGGCGTACACACCGGGCTGCAGACTTCCAGCATCTGCGCGCGCACGCCCAATGCCTGGGCTTCCTGGTGCACCACCTGCGCGTACATGCGCAGCGCCGCAGTGGTGATCGAGGTTTCGCCGTAGCCCGCCCATGGCTTGGCATTGGCCGGGCTGCCGATCATCACGTAGCGGCGCGCATGCACGTTGTCCTGCAGCAGCGGCAGCAGATGACGCACTGCGTGCACGTGCGGCATCAGATCGGCCTGCATCGCGCCCAGCAGTTCATCGCCGTTGCGGTCAGTCACCCGGCCGCGACGGTAAGGGCCGCCCATTGCGGCGATCACTGCCGCCAGCGGACGCGGGCGATGCGCGATGCGTTCGGCCAGTGCGCGCGCCGAGCCGTCATCGCTGAGCGAACCCAGCAGCGTCTCCAGGCCCGGCTCATCGGCGAACTGCTCATGCAGCGCCGCCAGCCGGCCCGGGTCGCGACCGACCACCAGCACCGGGCTGCCGGCTTCCAGCAGTGCGCCAACCACGCCCTGGCCGACGGCACCGGTGCCGCCGAGGACCAGGACTTTGGGCGTCAGCATCCCATTCGCGGGACATTTCCTCCCAAATCCGGGATAGTCCCGATTCGACGCAGCCGGTCGCCCTTGTGCGGGGCCAGGCGGATGGCACCGCCACGCTGCTGACGCATCGGCGCGGTAAACTCACGAAAGTCCTTGTGTACCAAGGAACTCGGGCGGACTTCAACGGTCATTGCCAGGTCCAGGGTGCTCTGGCCGGCGTTCCGGAGACGGGCAAGAATGTTGCGCAGGCTCATGGCGGACGGGCTCCAAATAACGAATGGCGCCACGATAGACCTCAAACCTTTACTTGATTAGTCCTGATTAAGGGGAATAATCATCCCGCTCCCGGTCCAATCGTTCTGTCACGATTGTCCCATCCCCGACGTCCAGGATCCCAGACCATGTCCCACGATCTCAACGAGACGCTGATCTTCGTCAAAGTGGTCGAGCAAGGCAGTTTCATTGCCGCTGCCAAATCGCTCGGCCTGCCCAAGACCACGGTCAGTCGCAAAGTGCAGGAGCTGGAAACGCGCCTGGGTGCGCGCCTGCTGCACCGGACCACCCGCCGCCTCGGCCTGACCGAAGCGGGTTCGATCTACCACGAACATTGCCAGCGCATCGCGCGCGAACTGGAAGAAGCCGAGAGCGCGGTGAGCCAGCTGCAGTCCGGTCCGCGCGGCTGGCTGCGCTTCACTGTGCCCTACTCGATCGGCATCACCTGGATTGCACCGCTGCTGGGCCAGTTCCATGCGCAGTACCCAGAGATCCGCTTGGACATGCACATGGGCAACGAGAAGCTGGACCTGATTGCAGGTGAGGCGGACCTGGCCCTGCGCGTGGGTGCCCTGCCCGATTCCAACTTGGTGGCACGCAAGCTGGGCAGCCTGCGCACGCAGGTGTTCGCCAGCCCGGCCTACATCGAGCGCTATGGCGAGCCGCTGCATCCGGAAGAGCTGCAGTTCCATCGCATCCTGGCGATGCGCAAGCCGTACCACACCGGCAACTCGCCGCGCTTCACCTGGCAGCTGGGCGAGAACGGCGGCGAGCTGCGCGACTTCCCTGTTACCCCGCTGATGACCGCCAACGACATGTCTGCGTTGAATGGTGCATTGGTGTGCGGCGAAGGCCTGCTGCTGACCGGCGACGTGATGGCCAAGCCGTTCGTCGAGTCGGGCATGGTACGCCGCGTGCTGGCCGGCTGGACTGGCCCGGAAGTGGACTTCAACGCCGTGTTCGCCGGTGGCCGCCTGGTCTCGCCGAAGGTGCGTGCATTCGTCGACTTCCTGGTCGAGAAGCTCAACTTTGACGCCAATTACATGCTGGCGCAGTGCCCGGGCGCGAAGCTGGCGCAGCAGCAGAAGGAAAAGGAAGACGCGGCGCTGGAAAGCAGCGGCAAGCGGATTCTGGAGAAGGTGGCCGCTTCGGCCGCATGACCGGAAGCATCCACGCATGGCGTGGATCTACCGGCATTCCGTAGAGTCGAGATCCTATGTTCGTGGTCAAGCCTGCTGGAAGCAGGCTTGACCCACCTTCAGCATGGCCGGATCGA
>NZ_JBTMUR010000021.1:0-42235 GCF_054473855.1 Stenotrophomonas genospecies 3 | reverse complement strand
TGCATCGGGCGTCTTTGGCCGCCTGACGGCGGCCGGACCATCCACCCATCGGTGTCAACCTATGGCAGGACGAGTCATTCCCTCAGCGCGCCAGCAGTACCGGCAGCGACGACGCCAGCAACGCGATGCCTGACGCGGTCAGCAGGCCCAGCACGACCTGCCGGAAGCGTGCCTCGCTGATGCCGATGTAGACCCGCGCGCCCAGCAGGGTCGGCACCAGCATGGCCGGTGCCACGATGGCGAAGTACGGCAACATCTGCCGGCTCACCAGGCCGCTGCCGACATAGGTGGCCATTGTCACCGCCAGCATCGCCAGGTTGAAGTTCTGGATGACCGCGCGCTGCTCGTCCTTGCCGAAGCCTCGCAGGGTGCTCCACAACGTCGGCACCGGCCCGGCAAAGCCGCCGATGCCACTGAGCACGCCACCGGCCATGCCAGCAATCGCATCACCGATACGGCCGCCGACTCGGACCGGAGGCAACGAGCGCGCCATCAGCATCACCGGGCACCACAGCGCCAGGAAGCCACCCAGCAGCGCCTTGAACCAGTCCATGTCCAGCCGTGGCAGCACCGTCACGCCCAGCGGAATGCCGGCCAGCCCACCCAGCACGAACGGCAGCAGCAGGCGCAGGTTGAAACCGCGGCGCACGGTGAACACTGCGACCAGCTGCCCGACCAGCGCACCAAACACCGAAAGCGTCGCCGCCAGCCGCGGCTCCAGTCCCCACGCCCAGAACGACATCGCCACCATGCCGAAGGCGAAGCCGGACAGACCCTGCACGAATCCGGCGACGATCGCGCCCAGCGCGACCAGCAGATACACCGACTCCATCACCACCTCGGTTGCTGCCGCGCGACTACCCCGCCGCGCCCACCTGTGCAGCGTAGTGCGCCGCAAGGTGCTCGACCAGCGCACGCACCTTCGGCGCCAGCGCCCGCGCGTGCGGATACAGCGCGAAGTAGCGCCGCTGTCCGGCGTGCCAGGCGGGCAGCACACGGATCAGGCGGCCGGCACGCAGGTCCTCCTGCACGGTCAGCGCAGTGAACAGGCTGATGCCCATGCCAGCCAACGCAGCGGCATACAACGCTGGCGTCGCATCCACCCGCAGGCGCTGCCCCGACTCGATGCTCGCGGCGGCACCGCGTGGTCCCTGCAGCTGCCAGGGCGACATCGCCGCTGTGGGACTGAAACCCAGCAGCGTGTGCTGTGCGAGGTCCGAAGCCTGCCGGGGCAGACCGTGCCGCGCCAGATAGGCCGGTGCGGCGACCAGGATGCGTGGGCAGCTGGCCAGCTCGCGCGCGACCAGCTGGCTGTCCGGCAAGGAAGGCGCGATGCGCAGCGCCAGGTCGAAGCCGCCCCCGACCACATCAACCAGCTGGTCGTCGGCGGAAAGATCCAGCGTGACCTGTGGGTAGCGCTGCAGGAACGACGGCAACCAATGCGGCAGCTCCTGGCTGGCGACCACCTGCGGCACGCTGATCCGCACGGTGCCGCTGGGCTGTGCCTGCCCTGCGCGTGCGCGGTCATCCGCCTCCTGCAGGCGATCCAGCAGCGCTGCCGCCTCGCGGTAGTAATCGCGACCGGCTTCGGTCAGTGACAGCCGGCGGCTGTTGCGATCGAGCAGTCGAACCTCTAGATGTTCTTCCAGCTGCCGCAGTTGCCGTGACATCGCCGAATGGGTGGTACCCAGTCGTTCGGCGGCGGCGGTGAAACTGCCTGCATCGACGATGGCGCGCAGCGCACGCAGGGCGGCGAAATGGTCCATCGGCGGGCGGCTCCAGGTGGCGGGGCCCGCGGCGTGCGGGCCCCGTCAGCTTATCAAGCGCCGTCGCCGGCCTTGCGCACAGGCAGTGCCAGGATCGCGTCAGTCGCCATGACATCGCCGAAGGTGTCCTCAATCTGCGCCAGCGAGGCGTCATGCAGCGCGCGATGACCGATGCGCTGGCCTCCGGCAAGATCCAGATCACGGCTGGCAGTTGCATCGGACGACACGATGACGCGGTAGCCACGCGGTGCCGCTGCGGCATCGCGGGCGGCACCGGCCACGCAGGCATGGGTCTGCAGGCCGGTGACGATCAGGGTGTCGATGCCGGCATCCTTCAGCACCTGGTCGAGCACTGCGGCCGAGTCACCGGCGAACACGCTGACGTTGTCCTTCTGCACCACGGTCTCGCCCTTGCGCGGCTGCAGGTCGCGATGGAAGGCGGCATTGACGCTGCCCTGCGCGAACAGCGGCGCACCCGCCGGCAACACGTGCTGTACATGGATCACGCGGATGCCGTGGGCATCGGCGAACTCGACCACCCGCTTCGCCTGCCGCAGTGCGGCCACGCCATCGGGGATGACCATACGGCCACCGGCGAAGCCCGGCGCAGCGCTGCCGTCGAAGTATTCGTTCTGGAAGTCGATCACCAGCACGGCGGTCTTCGCCGCATCCAGCGAAGCCACAACGGGTGCGCCAGCCATGTGGCGGATGGTGGGATGGGCCGGTTCGGCAGCGGTGACGGGGGTAACGGTGGCCATGCCGATCAGGCTGGCCAGACCAAAGGCGGTGAGGTTCATGTTCAAGCTCCTGTGCGGTGAAAAGTGGGCACATGATGCGGAGCGGACGGCGCACGAACCAGCCATGTAAAAGCACATGATCTGTGCGAATTTCGCACAGACAATCCCCTGTAGAGCCGCCCCATGGGTGGCTGCGGACCAAAGCCCCGCCATCCACGCATGGCGTGGATCTACCGAGCCGACCCACAACGCAACGAGGCGCCCGAAGGCGCCCCGCTGCGGTTCCGTCAAGGAACGCCGGCCGCTTACAGGCGGCTGGCGATGGCCTGGGCAAAGCTCATGGTGGTGCCGGTGCCGCCCAGGTCGCCGGTCAGCGAATCCTTGGCTTCCATGGTCGCCACGATGGCCTTGCGCAGGCGCTCGGCATTTTCCGGCTGGCCGACATGGTCCAGCATCTGCGCCGCTGCCAGCAGCAGCGCGCACGGATTGGCCTTGCCCTGGCCAGCGATGTCCGGCGCAGTGCCGTGCACGGCTTCGAAGATCGCCGCGTCCTTGCCGATGTTGGCACCCGGGGCCAGGCCCAGGCCGCCGACGAGGCCGGCGCACAGGTCGGAGATGATGTCGCCGAACAGGTTGGTGGTGACGATCACGTCGAACTGTTCCGGACGCATCACCAGCTGCATGCAGCAGTTGTCGACGATCATTTCCTGGAATTCGATGTCCGGGTACTGCGCAGCCACTTCACGGGCGACATTCAGGAACAGGCCCGAGGTCGACTTGATGATGTTGGCCTTGTGTACGGCGGTGACCTTCTTGCGGCCGGTGCTCTTGGCCAGCTCGAAGGCGTAGCGCACGATGCGCTCGGAGCCCTTGCGGGTGATGCGGGTGCCGGAGAAGGCGGTCTCGCCGTCGGCCGACACTTCCTGGCCTTCGGCCAGGTAGGCGCCTTCGGTGTTCTCACGCACGGTGATCAGGTCGACGTTGTCGAAACGCGACTTGGTGTTCGGGAAGGTGTGGGCCGGACGCACATTGGCGTACAGGTCGAAGTGACGGCGCAGGCTGACGTTGATCGAGGTGAAGCCACCACCGACCGGGGTGGTCAGCGGGCTCTTCAGCGCGACCTTGTTGCGCGCGATCGATTCCAGGGTCACCGCCGGCATCAGGTCGCCGTGCTTTTCCAGGGCCACCAGGCCGGCGTCGGCGTCTTCGTACTCCAGGCCAGTCTTGAGCTGGTCGAGCACGAACAGGGTAGCGTCCATGATTTCCGGGCCAATGCCGTCGCCGCGGATGACCGTAATTTTCTGCGTCATTGATCGATGTTCCGAACAGGGGGAAAAACGCCGTCCGGACGTGCCCGGAAACGCCGGCGCAAAGGAAGTTTCACCGGCAATTATGCCTGAGCCGGGGCCGAGGTCCCAAATAGACCATGGTCCCAGTGCCCGGCTCAGGCAGAATTGCCCGCGCACCCCACCTTATCCCCGCGCCTGTCGGCGCGCCCCCTTGAGCAAACCGCTCTGCGGTTTGCCCGCGCATTCCACCTTATCCCCCCGCCTACCGGCGCGCCCCCTTGAACAACAAGGGGGCTCCTGGGCTGTGGGATCACGGAAAAGGCGCCCCGCACGTCCGGTAGGGCCACAGGGCCCGGTTCCCGGCGCCCGTCAGGTTCAGTGCGCGTGCGCTTCGGGGGCGGCGGCGCCGCCTTCGAGCTGGTCGAGGAAGTCGACCGCGCGGCGCAGGTGCGGGATCACGATCGAGCCGCCCACCACCAGGCCGACCGAGAAGGTCTCGAAGAACTCTTCTCGGGTCACCCCGGCGTCCTTGCACTGGGCCACGTGGTAGCTGATGCAGTCGTCGCAGCGCAGCACCATCGAGGCCACCAGGCCCAGCAGTTCCTTGGTCTTCACATCCAGCGCGCCGGCCTGGTAGGTCTGCGTGTCCAGCGCGAAGAAGCGGCGCACCACCTGGTTCGGCTCGCCCAGGATCCGCTCGTTCATGCGCTTGCGGAAGTCGGTGAACTCGGCGATGCGGTCCTTGCTGCCGTCGTCGGCCGCGCTCATGCCTGGCCCTGCCCGGCCAGCAGCGGCTCGAGCTTGCCTTCACGGTGCAGGGCCATCATGTCGTCGTAGCCGCCCACGTGGACGTCGCCGACGAAGATCTGCGGCACGCTGGTACGGCGGGTCAGTGCCATCATCTTCTCGCGCTCGACCGGGTCCAGGTCGATGCGGACCTCGGTCCACTGCTGGCCCTTGCTCTTCAGGAAGTTCTTGGCGGCCACGCAGTACGGGCAGACGGCGGTGGAATAGATGGTGATGGCGGGGGCACCGCCGGCGGTCTGGGCTGTCACGGGAAACTCCACGATGGATCGACGGTCTACATATGGTACCGGTGCGCTGGAATTTCCACGCCACGGCCGCAACACTGTGGATTAACGAATGGTTGCCCCCCACCCTGCCACGCTTGGCGCGCCCTGCCCGAGGACCCACTGCTTGCGAGCCCTGCTGCTGACTACCGCCGTCACCCTGGCCCTGGCCATGCCGCTCGCCCAGGCCCAGGAGAAGCTGCCCGACATCGGCTCCTCGGCCGGCGAGCTGCTGACCCCGGCCCGCCAGGCCGAGTACGGCGCGATGATGCTGCGCGAGCTGCGCAACTACGGCTACCTGCTGGATGACCCGCTGGTCAACGACTGGCTGCAGACCATGGGTACCCGGCTCGGCTCCAACAGCGACCAGCCTCGCCAGCCCTACACGTTCTTCGTGATGAAGGACCGCCAGATCAACGCCTTCGCCACGCTGGGCGGCTACATCGGGGTCAATGCCGGCCTGGTGCTGACCGCCGAGCGCGAGGACGAGGTCGCGGCGGTGCTGTCGCACGAAATCGCCCACGTCACCCAGCAGCACGTGCTGCGCGGGGTCGAGCGTGCCCAGCGCGACCAGATTCCGATCCTGCTCGGCATGCTGGCGGCGGTGGTGGCCGCACAGGCCAGCAACAGCACGTCGTCCGGCAACGCGACCATGGCCGCGATCAGCTCGGGCATGGGCCTGATGCAGCAGCGCCAGATCAACTACACCCGCTCCAACGAATCCGAGGCCGATCGCCTCGGCATCCGCACCCTGTCGCGCAGCGGTTACGACGTGGACGCCATGGCCGGCTTCTTCGAGCGGATGGCATCGGCGATGCGCGGCAACGAGGGTGGCTACAGCGTGCCCGAGTTCCTGCGCACCCATCCGGTCAACATCACCCGCATCAGCGAGGCCAAGGCCCGCGCCGACCAGATGAAGAAGGACACGGTGCTGCTGACCACCAGCACCCCCAGCGGCGAGCGCAGGGAGCGCGTGGACCCGGCCGATCCCAGCCTGGCCGAACCCCTGTTGCGCGGAACCAACCCGCTGCTGCCCAGCAGCGTGCTGCGCATCCCGATGGGCCAGCTCAGCCGCGGCGCCAGTGGCGACTTCGACTGGGCCCGCGAGCGCCTGCGGGTGCTCAGCGCGGATTCCACCCCCGAGCTGGAACGCGAGTATGCCGATCTGGCCAAGCGTCAGAAGGACGGCCTCAACGATGCGCAGCGCTATGGCCAGGCGCTGGCGGTGATGCGCAGCGGTCGCGCCGGCGCCACCCAGGCCCGGCAGACCTTGGCAGGCCTGCTGCAGACCCGCCCGGACAACCTGTGGCTGGCGCTGGGGCTGGGCGAGGCCGAATCGCGTGCAGGCCAGACCGCCCAGGCCAACAGCCGCTTCGAGCAGCTGCTGCGCCAGCACCCCAACAGCCGTCCGGTGGCGCTGACCTATGCCGAGATCCTGAACGAACAGGGCAGCCGTGAGGCGGGCCAGCGTGCGCAGGCCATGCTGCGGCCCCTGCTGTCGCAAAGCGGTAACGATCCGGTCTTCCAGCAGCGGTACGCCCGCGCCAGCGAGTTGGCCGGCGACAGCGTGCGTGCCAGCGAGGCCTACGCCGAGGCGGCCTTCCTCAGCGGCCGGCCGGAACAGTCGCTGATGCAGCTGCAGGCGCTCAAGCGCAATCCGGCGCTGGACTATGTAGGCCGGGCACGGGTGGATGCGCGCATCGAGGCGATCACCCCCACCGTGCTGGAGCTGCGCCGGCAGGGCGTGCAGGACCCGGACCTGGACCGCCGCTGAGCGCTGCATGACCGGCCGATGGCAATCCCGACCGGTTCCGGCCAGGTAGTCACAAACATGTCATCAAACCGTAGTCTACTGGCACCACTCCAGTAACCGAGCCCTACGGTGTCCTCGTGCAGAAACGCATCCTGATCGTCGATGACGAGCCCGCGATCCGTGAAATGGTCGCCTTCGCCCTGCGCAAGGGCGATTACGAACCGGTCCACGCCGGCGACGCCCGTGAGGCCCAGACCGCCATCGCCGACCGCGTCCCCGACCTGATCCTGCTGGACTGGATGCTGCCCGGCACCAGCGGCCTGGACCTGGCCCGGCGCTGGCGCAAGGAAACCCTGACCCGCGAAGTGCCGATCATCATGCTGACCGCCCGCGGCGAAGAGAACGACCGCGTGGGTGGCCTTGAAGCCGGCGTCGACGACTATGTGGTCAAGCCGTTCTCGGCGCGCGAACTGCTGGCCCGCATCCGTGCGGTGATGCGCCGCGCCCGCGAGGACGACGAGGACGGCAGCGTGGCGGTCGGCCCGATCCGCATCGACGGCGCCGCCCATCGCGTGTTCGCCAACGACCAGCCGGTGCCGATCGGCCCGACCGAATACCGCCTGCTGCACTTCTTCATGACCCACCCGGAGCGCGTCTATACCCGCGCCCAGCTGCTGGACCATGTGTGGGGCGGCAGCGTGTACGTGGAGGAGCGCACCATCGATGTGCACATCCGCCGCCTGCGCAAGACGCTGGAACCGTTCAATGCCGAAGACATGGTGCAGACCGTGCGCGGCGCCGGCTACCGCTTCTCCACTGCTACCTGAGCCTCGTCGTGCCGGCGCCACGCACCTGCGGGTGCCGGCGCCGGCAACTCTGCTATAACCCTCGGTTCACCCCAGTGAACCGCCGCACCTCAACGACGAGATCGCAATGCCCCGCCACATCCGCTCTGCCTGGTTGAAGACCCTGGCCACCGTTGCTGCGGTACTGCTGTTCGCCGGACTGGTGGGGTGGTTCACGGGCCATCTGTGGTTGTGCATCGCGTTGGGCGCGCTGGCCACGCTGGCATGGCATTACTGGCGCCTGCGCAGCGTGCTGCGGCGCCTGACCGCGCGCCAGCGCTGGGATACCGCCGAGGAAGGCACCGGCGTCTGGAACGAGCTGGACCGCCTGCTGTACCGCAACCAGGTGGAAATGCGCGTGCGCAAGCGCCGCCTGCTGGACATGCTGCGCAGCTATCGCGCCGCGGCCGCCGCACTTCCCGATGCGGTGGTGGTGCTGGACCGCAACAGCCAGCGCGTGCAGTGGTTCAACGAAGCGGCCACCGCCCTGCTCGGCCTGCATCACCCAGGCGACCTCGGCGAAGCCCTGGTCGAACGCCTGCAGCCGATGCCGCTGGCGCACTGGCTGGCCGGCGGCCGCAATGCCGAGCCGATCCTCGACGTGCCTTCGCCGGTCGATCCGGCGATCCGCCTGAACCTGCGCCTGATTCCCTATTCGTCGGATTACTGGCTGCTGATCGCCCGCGACGTCAGCAAGCTGCTGCGCCTGGAACAGGTGCGCCGCGATTTCGTGGCCAACGTTTCACACGAACTGCGCACGCCGCTCACCGTGGTGCACGGCTATCTGGACATGATGGACCCGGAGGATTTCCCGGGAACCGGACCGATGCTGGAAGAAATGCGCAAGCAGAGCCAGCGCATGGCCCAGCTGGTGGAAGACCTGCTGACCCTGTCGCGCCTCGAATCGCAGGAACACAGCGAGGAAGAGACCGTGGCCATGCAGCCGATGCTGGCGACCCTGCGCCGCGAAGCCGAAGCGCACAGCCAGGGCCGCCACCAGATCAGCATCGACGACCTGGCCGGCGTTGACCTGCAGGGCTCGACCAAGGAACTGCACAGCGCCTTCTCCAACCTGGTCACCAATGCGGTGCGCTATACGCCGGCCGGTGGCCGCATCGCCGTGGAGTTCCGCCGCGAAGGCGACGGTGCCGTGCTGGCGGTGCGCGATTCCGGCTATGGCATCCCGGCCTCCCACCTGCCGCGCCTGACCGAACGCTTCTACCGTGTCTCCAGCAGCCGCTCCCGCGAAAGCGGCGGTACCGGCCTGGGCCTGTCCATCGTCAAGCACATCCTCGGCCTGCACCACGCACGGCTGGAGATTGAAAGCGAGGTCGGCAAGGGCTCGGTGTTCTCCTGCCATTTCGATGCCGACCACGTGCGCCCGCGCGAGTCCGCCCCCCTGACCTCCATCGAAGAATGACGCCATGAGCAGCCTCGGATCCCTCCCCCTCCCCGTGAGCCCGGACAACGATCCGTTGCGCGACCCGGCGCTGTACATCAACCGCGAGCTGTCGCAGCTGGATTTCAACTTCCGCGTGCTGGCCCAGGCGATGGACCCTCAGGTGCCGCTGCTGGAGCGCCTGCGCTTCATGTGCATCTCCTGCACCAACCTCGACGAGTTCTTCGAGATCCGCGCCGCTGCCGTACGCCACGCGCAGGAATTCGGCCTGCCGCCGGCGCCGGACGGGATGAGCCCGCAGGCCATCCTCAACGCCATCCATGACCGCGCCGCGGAACTGGTGGACCAGCAGTACCGCTGCTGGAACGAGACGCTGCGCCCGGCGCTGATGGAGGCCGGCATCGGCGTGCTCGGCCGCCATTCCTGGACCGATCGCCAGAAGCGCTGGCTGCGTGCGTACTTCCGCAACGAGATCATGCCGGTGCTGTCGCCGCTGGGCCTGGACCCGGTGCACCCGTTCCCGAAGATCCTCAACAAGTCGCTGAACATCGTGGTGGTGCTGAAGGGCACCGACGCGTTCGGCCGCGCCGGCCACCTGGCCATCGTGCGTGCGCCGCGCTCGCTGCCGCGCATCATCCAGCTGCCGGAGAAACTCGGCGGTCCGCAGAACTTCGTGTTCCTGTCCTCGGTGCTGTCCACGTTCGTCGATGAACTGTTCCCGGGCATGGAAGTCCAGGGGGCCTACCAGTTCCGCGTTACCCGCAACTCCGAGCTGGTGGTGGACGAGGAGGAAGTGGAGAACCTGGCGCTGGCACTGCGCGACGAACTGGTCGACCGCGGCTACCGGCCGGCAGTGCGCCTGGAAATCGCGCAGGACATGCCGCGCGACATCGTGCGCACCCTGCTGCAGAACTTCGGCCTGACCGAGAACGCGGTGTACCGCATCGACGGCCCGGTCAACCTCAACCGCATCATCCAGCTGTACGACCTGATCGCACAGCCAGACCTGAAGTACCCGCCGATGACCCCGCGCACGCTGCGCGACAGCGACGGCATCTTCGAGACAGTGGCGCGCCACGACCTGCTGCTGCATCACCCGTTCGATGCCTTCACCGCCGTGCTGGACCTGATCCGGCAGGCGGCGGTCGATCCCAACGTGCTGGCGATCAAGCAGACCCTGTACCGCACCGGCAAGGATTCGCTGATTGTCGATGCACTGATCCAGGCCGCACGCAACGGCAAGGACGTGACCGTGGTGGTCGAACTGCGCGCCCGCTTCGACGAGGAAGCCAACCTCGGCCTGGCTGATCGCCTGCAGGAGGCCGGCGTGCAGGTGGTGTATGGCGTGGTCGGCTACAAGACCCACGCCAAGATGCTGCTGATCGTGCGCCGCGAGGGCCGCAAGCTGCGCCGCTATGTGCACCTTGGTACCGGCAACTACCACAGCGGTACCGCCCGTGCGTACACCGACATCAGCCTGATCACCGCCGATGCGGACATCGGCAACGACGTGCACCTGCTGTTCCAGCAGCTGTCCGGGCTGGCCTCGAAGATGAAGCTCAAGCGCCTGCTGCAGTCGCCCTTCACCCTGCACACCGGCATCCTCGGCCGCATCGAGCGCGAGACGCGCATCGCCGCCGCCGGCCGCCCGGCGCGGATCATCGCCAAGATGAACGCCCTGAACGAACCGCAGGTGGTGCGCGCGCTGTACGCCGCCTCGCAGGCCGGCGTGCAGATCGACCTGATCATCCGCGGCGCCTGCACCCTGCGCCCGGGTGTGCCGGGCATCTCGGACAACATCCGCGTGCGCTCGATCGTCGGCCGCTTCCTGGAGCACAGCCGCGTCTACTGGTTCGGCAACGACGGCGCACCGGAGATGTACTGCGCCAGCGCCGACTGGCTGGAACGCAACCTGCTGCGCCGGGTCGAGACCTGCTTCCCGATCCTCGACCCGGAGCTGGCCAAGCGGGTCTACCGCGAGGTCCTGCAGAACTACCTGGACGACAACCTCAACGCCTGGGAACTGGATGCCGACGGCATCTACCACAAGCGTGCGCCCGCCCACGACGAGGCACCGCATTCTGCGCAGATGGCACTGATGCAGGGTCTCTGACCCGGTAGGTGTCGACCTTGGTCGGCACGTTTGGATTCATCCACGCATGGCGTGGATCTACCGTGTCGACCAAGGTCGACACCCACCAACAGCCGCGCAGAACGCCGTCCCGGCAGATCGCAGAGAACTGTCGAAGGCGGGGTGGGTCCGGTGGCAGGGGTGTGAGCCGCATGGATGCGGCGACCAAGCCCCCATGGACGGGTTCACGGCGTCCCCTGCCATCGGACCCGCCCCGCCATCCCACGGATAGCCCGCTGTTGCTGTTGCTGTTGCTGTTGCTGTTGCTGTTGCTCTGGCCTCTGCGGGTGCAGGGCGCAGCCCTGCCGCACTCCCCTCTTCCAAAATGTGAAGGCCGCGCGGTGACGAGCACACCGCCCCTTCGGCTAACATTCGTCCATGCCGCACACCACCACGACTCCGCCCGCATTGCAGGATGGCGACCTGCTGGCCGCCATCGACCTTGGCTCCAATAGTTTCCACATGGTCATCGCGCGCTACACGCTCGGCCAGCTGCGGGTAATCGACCGCCTGCGCGAGACGGTGCGCATGGCCGACGGCCTGGACGGCAAAGGCGGGCTCTCCTCCGCTGCCCGACAGCGCGCGCTGGAATGCCTGGCCCGCTTCGGCCAGCGCATCCGCAATGTACCGCCGCACCGGGTGCGCGCACTGGCCACCAACACCGTGCGCCAGCTGCGTTCACCGCAGTCGTTCCTGGTTCCCGCCGAAACCGCGCTCGGGCACGCCATCGAAGTGGTCAGCGGCCGCGAAGAAGCGCGCCTGATCTACCTGGGCGTGGCCCATGCACAACCGCCCAAGCCCGGCCAGCGCCGGCTGGTCATCGACATCGGCGGCGGCTCCACCGAATTCATCATCGGCATGGGCATGCAGACCCTGGAGCGCGAAAGCCTGCAGGCCGGCTGCATTGCCAGCACCCGGCGTTTCTTCCCCGGCGGCAAGCTGAGCAAGAAGCGCTGGAAGGACGCGCTGGCCGAGATCGGTCGCGAGTTCCAGCCCTTCGCCAGCAAGTACCGCGCGCTGGGCTGGCAGGAAGCGCTGGGTTCTTCGGGCACGCACAAGGCGATCAGCGAGATCTGCGCCACGATGAAGCTGAGCAAGGGCGCGATCACCGCCGAGGCCCTGCCCCAGCTGCGCGACGAACTGCTGAAGGCCAAGAAGATCGACGACATCCAGTTGCCGGGCCTGTCCAGCGACCGCCGCCCGATCATCGCCGGCGGCATCCTGGTGCTGGAGGCCGCCTTCCAGGCACTGGGCCTGCAGAAGCTGCTGGTCAGCAAGGCGGCGATGCGCGAAGGCATCCTCTACGACATCGTCGGCCGCGCTGGCGAGAACGATCTGCGCGATGAATCGGTGTCCGCGCTCAGCCAGCGCTACGGCATCGATACCGTGCAGGCCGACCGTGTGCAGGACACCGCGCTGTCACTGCTGGAACAGGTGCAGGAACGCTGGCGGCTCGATGCCGACGACGCGCGCATGCTCGGCTGGGCCGCGCGCCTGCACGAGCTGGGCCTGATGATCGCGCACAGCGGCTACCACGTGCATGGCAGTTACGTGCTGGAACACTCGGATATCGCCGGCTTCTCGCGGCAGGAACAGCAGATGCTGGCCGCGCTGGTGCGCAGCCATCGCCGCAGCGTGACCAAGACCGCCTTCGACGCCCTGCCCGAGCGCCTGCTGCTGACCGCTCGCCGGCTGGCCGCCCTGCTGCGCCTGGCGGTGCTGCTCAATCGTGCCCATGAGGACGATCCACTGCCGGCGTTGGAACTGACCGCCGACGACAACCGCCTGTCGTTGATCGTGCCGCAGGCCTTCATTGATGCCCGGCCACTGCTGCGCGCCGATCTGATCGGCGAGACCGACGGCATCGCCGGGCTGGGCATCCAGTTCCGGCCCTTCGTAGCCTGAGGCTCACGCTTTCCCGCGAGGGAAAGAAGGTCACACACCGTTACGGTTCGCGCATGCGCCCCCGGTTGACCTGCTGCGACGCAGCAGATCAAGTCGGGGGAGCGCATTCAGCGTTACAGCTAAGCGACTGCTTTTGTTGAGCTTTCGTGAAATCTGACGATGAAGCCTGGTACAAATCGACACGACCTCTTTACAGAGCATTAACCAACGAGACTACTATCGGGTCATCGGTCCGCTTGTGGGCGGCCGATTTCTTCGACGCCCCTTTTGGCGTCCCTGCACGACCTGAGAGAGAGAGAGCTCGTCATGACTTCACGTACCACCCCCCTGGGGCAGGCCATCCGCTACGCCCTGGCAACCACTGCGACGCTGGCCGCCCTGCCTGCGTTCGCTCAGAGTGGCAGCACCGCCGCGCCGACCACCCTGGATCGCATCGAGATCACTGGCTCGCGCATCCGCCAGGTGGACGTGGAGACCGCTCAGCCGGTCCTGGCACTGAGCCGGTTGGACATCGAGCGCCAGGGCTTCAGCTCGGTGGCCGACATCCTGCAGAACGTGACCGCCATGGGCAGCCCGGCGATCAGCCGTGCAAACGCACTGAGCTCGGGCGAAAACACCGGCGGCACCTACATCGACATGCGCAACCTGGGCGCGCAGCGCACCCTGGTGCTGGTCAACGGCAAGCGCCTGGGCATCAGCACCTCGGGCCTGCAGGATGTGTCCTCGCTGCCGGTGTCGGCGGTGGAGCGCATCGAAGTGCTGAAGGATGGCGCGTCGGCCATCTACGGTTCCGATGCGATGGCCGGCGTGGTCAACATCATCACCCGTTCCAACGTCAACGGCGTGACCGCCAACGTGTACCACGGTCAGTACAGCGAAGGTGACGGCGCGCGCGATCGCTTCGATGTGGTCGGCGGCTGGAGCAATGACCGGGTGTCGCTGACCCTGGCATTGGAGCACTCGGAAGAGAAGAGCGTCTGGGCCAAGGACCGCTGGTTCAGCAAGTACGGCGTGAGCGACCGCCACCCGAACGATGCCTCCAACTGGACCACGCTGAGCCAGTGGGGCCAGGTCACCGGCCTGAAGGGCGGCCCGGGCTGCACCAACACCAAGGACGGCTGCGGCTATTCGCTCAACCGTGGTGCTGACCCGACCAACCCGGCCAACTACCACCTGACCGATGCGACCCCGTTCACCGGCGACGTCAGCAACGCCAACGAACAGATGCACGTCATGTATCCGCTCAAGCGTGATTCGGTGTACTTCGACGGTCGCTTCAAGATCACCGACCAGGTCAACCTGCGCACCGAATTCGGCTACAACAAGCGTTCGGCCGAGCGCCAGATTGCAGGCTACCCCCTGCAGTCCAGCTCGGTGTCCATCTCGGGCGACCCGACCGCCACCGGCCTGATGTCCAAGGACAGCTACTTCAATCCGTTCGGCAACCAGCACGGCTATGCCAAGCCAACCGACGTGGCCTGGAACCGCCGCACCTGGGAAATCCCGCGTGTGAGCACCAGCGAACTGAAGACCTACCGTGCGGTAGTGTCGCTGGATGGCAGCTTCGAGATCGGCCAGCGCTACTTCGACTGGGACGTGGGCTACCAGTACAACCGCAACGAGCTGACCGCTACCGCCACCGGCAACCTGCACAAGAAGCGCGTGCGTGACGCCGTGGGTCCGTCGTTCCTGGATCCGGCCACCGGCAAGGTGATGTGTGGCCGTCCGGGCGCGGTGATCAGCGGCTGCACGCCGTGGAACCCGCTGGTGCCCTACGGCAAGAACGATCCGAACGGACTGACCGGCAATGAAGAACTGATGGCCTGGCTGTTCCCGGCGGAGCACACCACCGGCCGGACCACCACCAAGAACGCGTTCGCCAACCTGTCCGGCAGCATCATGACCCTGCCGGCCGGCGACCTCGGCTTCGCTTTCGGCGTGGAAAGCCGCAAGGAAGATGGCCGCTACACCCCCGATGCCCTGGCCCAGACCGGCGCTACCACCAACCTGGCCGCAGGCCCGACCGGTGGCAGCTACAACGTGAAGGAAGCCTACCTGGAGCTCAGCGTGCCGGTGCTGGCCGACCTGCCCGGTGCACGTGAGCTGAGCTTCAGTGCCGCCACCCGCTACTCCAAGTACAACACCTTCGGCAACACGCTCAACAGCAAGTTCGGCTTCAAGTGGAAGCCGATCGACCAGCTGCTGGTCCGTGGTACCTGGGCAGAAGGCTTCCGCGCCCCGACCATCAACGACCTGTACGGTGGTGGTTCGGAAACCTTCGCGCAGTTCAGCGATCCGTGCGACACCGTGTTCGGCTCGGCCAAGGGCAGTGCTGAAGTCCGCGCGCGATGCGCACGTGACATCGCCGATGCCGCCAACTTCCGCCAGCTGAAGCAGGGCAACGCCCCGGTGACCACGGCGCAGGATGCGACCCCGACGCCGTTCGTGTCCGGTTCGAACCCGCTGCTGGTTCCGGAAACCTCGACCAGCAAGACGCTGGGCCTGGTGTGGAGCCCGACCTTCCTCAGCAACCTCAACGTGGCGCTGGACTGGTGGAAGATCCGCATCGACAACACCATCGTCGGTGACAGTCCGAACCAGATCCTGAGGGACTGCTACGAGCAGGGCATCGAATCGCGCTGCAGCCGCTTCAGCCGTGACCCGTCCAACGGCATCGTCACCGGCCTGAAGTTCGGCAACCGCAATGCCGGCTTTGCCGAGACCGAAGGTTACGACCTGGATGTCAGCTACCGCGTCGACACCAGCTACGGCAAGCTGAGCGCAGGCTGGACCAGCACCTACGTCAGCAAGAACGTCTACCGCTCCACCAACGATGTCCGCGAAGCGATCACGCCGATCAACGGCGTTGCCAACACCATCGGCACCGCCACCAGCCTTGCGTTCCGCGTGCGCTCGAACCTGGTGCTGGGCTGGGATGTGGGTGACTTCGGCGTCAGCTGGACGGCACGCTACTACTCCGGTGTGAAGGAGCGCTGCCTCAACGCCTCGCGTTATGCGGACGAATGCTCCGATCCGACCTTCCTGGCTCCGTGGCTGAAGTCGCCGACCGCGTACAACGAGCGCGGTGCCGTGACCTTCCACGACGTGCAGTTCCGCTACAACCTGCCGTGGGATGCCACCGTTTCGGTGGGCGCGAACAATGTGTTCGGCAAGGAAGCGCCGGTGATGTACAGCAAGCCGAACTCGTCGTTCTCCTACTACGGTGGCTACGACATCGGTCGTTTCATGTACATGAAGTACCAGCAGCGCTTCTGATCCATCCGCGCTGTTGAAGCTCGACGACCACGGCCCTTCAGGGCCGTGGTTTTTTTCTGCCTCCGCGCAGACTGTCGCTTTCCACATTGACCGTGATGCGTTCAATCAGGGACACGGTCCTCTGCGCTGCGTCCGCCGCGATGCCACAGGTTGGAGCAATCGATTGATTTGCTTCCGCTTTGTGCAGAAGCGTCACAGCCATCTGCAGCGCTTTCGTCGCTTGCCCATACGTCTCCCCATCCATCTTCACTAGGTTCGAACATCCACCGCCGCGGTGGAGTTGACGCAGCCCCGCTTGGCTGTGTTCCGAAGACTTCGAAGACTGAGAGAGAGACCCATGACCATCCGTATTCCCGAGCTCGGGTTGGCGATCCGTCGTGCACTGGCGATGACGGCCACCACCGCACTGGCCGCCCCCGCATTCGCCCAGCACGCACCGGAAGCCACCACGCTGGACCGTATCGAGATCACCGGTTCGCGCATCCGCCAGGTCGACCTGGAAACCGCGCAGCCGGTGCTGACCATCAGCCGCGCCGACATCGAGCGGCAGGGCTTCAATTCCGTTGCCGACATCCTGCAGAACCTGACCGCAACCGGCAGCCCGGCCTTGAGCCGTGCCAGCCCGCTCAGTGCGGGCGAGGCCGCAGGCGGCAGCTACGTGGACATGCGCGGCCTCGGTGCACAGCGCACCCTGGTGCTGGTCAACGGCAAGCGCCTGGGCATGACCACTTCGGGTTACCAGGATATATCCAGCATTCCCGCCGCTGCCGTGGAACGCATGGAAGTGCTGAAGGACGGCGCCTCGGCCATCTACGGTTCCGACGCGATGGCCGGCGTGGTCAACATCATCACCCGGCGCAACGTCCAGGGCGTGACCGCCAACGTCTACCACGGGCAGTTCAGCGAAGGCGATGGGGCCCGCACCCAGTACGACGTGGTTGCCGGCTGGTCGAATGACCGCGCTTCGATCAGTGTCGCCGCCGAGCATGTCGAAGAAAAGGGCGTTTGGGCGAAGGACCGCGGCTTCAGCGCCTACACCTATACCGATCGTCATCCGGACGATGGCTGGACCACGGTCGGGCAGTGGGGGCGCATCGTCGGCTTCAAGGGCCCGGGCTGCAGCAGCGTCCGTGGCTGCAGCTATTCGCTCGATCGCGGCAGCCAGCCGGGCGGGCCGGACAGCTTCCACATCAGTGACAACACGCCGTTCACCGGTGATGTCAGCAACAGCAATGAACAGATGCACGTACAGACGCCGATCAAGCGCGATTCGCTCTTCGTCGATGCACGCATGGATCTGAACGACCAGATCCGTTTCAACACCCAGCTGGCCTACAACCGACGCACCACCACGCGCCAGATTGCCGGCTATCCGTTCCAGTCCGGTGCGGCCGGCATCACGCCGATGTCCGCCGACAGCTGGTTCAATCCGTTCGGCAGCCACCACGGCTATGAACGCCCAAGCGACGTGCACTGGAACCGCCGCACCTGGGAGATTCCACGCATCAGCACCAGCGAACTGACCACCTGGCAGGGTGTCGCAGCGTTTGAGGGCAGCTTCCAGTTCGCCGGTCGCGACTTCGATTGGGAAGCCGGCTACCAGTACAACCGCAGCGAGCTGGAGCAGCGTGCCACCGGCGACCTGCACAAGCAGCGCGTTGCCGATTCCACCGGTCCTTCGTTCTACAACCCGGCCACCGGCAAGGTGGAATGCGGTACACCGGATGCACCGATTGCCGGCTGCAAGCCCTGGAATCCACTGGTGCCGTATGGCCAGGATGACCCGTACGGCCTGACCGGCAATGGCGAACTGCAGGACTGGCTGTTCCCCGAGGAACTCACCCGTGGCCGAAACACCACCCGCAACCTGTTCGCCAGCCTCAGTGGCGGCCTTGCCACGCTGCCCGCCGGGGAACTGGGCTTCGCCCTGGGTGTGGAGAGCCGCCGCGAGGAGGGTCGCTTCATTCCCGATGCGCTGGCCCAGACCGGCGCCACCACCAATCTGGCGGCGGGCCCCACCGGCGGTGGCTACCGTGTCGACGAGGCCTATCTGGAGCTGAGCGTGCCGGTGCTGAGCGACCTCCCCGGTGCACGCCAGCTGACCCTGGACATGGCAACGCGCTACTCGGACTACACCACCTTCGGCGGAACCCTCAACAGCAAGTTCGGCATCTCGTGGAAGCCGATCGACCAGCTGCTGGTCCGTGGCACGTGGGCACAGGGTTTCCGTGCACCGACCATCTCGAATCTGTACGGTGGCGGCTCGCAGACCTTCACCACCGGCTTCCGTGACCCCTGCGATACGGTCTATGGCGCCGCCGCCAGCAGCCCGGAGGTACGTGCACGCTGCGCCGCCGACATCCCCAACGCGGACAGCTACCGCCAGCTCGGCCAGGGCAACGAGCCGATCACCGGCAGCAGTGGGCAGACGCCCCTGCCCTTCACCAACGGCTCCAATCCCGACCTGAAGCCGGAAACCTCGACCAGCCGCACGCTGGGCCTGGTCTGGAGCCCGACGTTTGCCGAAGGACTGAACATTGCGTTGGACTGGTGGAAGATCCGCATCGACAACACCATCGTCGCCGACCATCCCAACGACATCCTCCGCGACTGCTACGAACTGGGCATCGCCGAGCGCTGCGGCAGTTTCACCCGCGACCCGGAACTGGGCATCGTCAACACGCTCAACTATGGCAGCCGCAACAGCGGGTTCCGCCAGGCCGAAGGCTATGACCTGGAGATCGGCCACAAGATCGAAACGTCCTGGGGCACGCTGAACGCCGACTGGAAGACCACCTATGTGGTCGCCGCGGAAGAACGGACCACCAACGAGGCGGATGCCCCGCCCATTCCCAGCAATGGCATCGCCAGCAACGGCGGCATCGGCTTCCGTGTGCGCTCCAACGCATCGTTGGGCTGGGAGCGTGGCAACCTCGGCCTAAGCTGGGGCCTGCGCTATTTCTCCGCGGTCAAGGAGCGTTGCCTGGATGCAGCCACGTATCCGGGTGAGTGCTCGCACCCGGGCCAGCGCGCGCCGTGGTTCAGTGGCAGCCGTGACTACAACCGTCGCGGATCGGTCACCTTCCACGACGTGCAGGCGCGCTACAACCTGCCATGGGATGCGACCGTCTCGATCGGTGCCAACAATGTGTTCGGCCGCCAGGGACCGGCCATGTACAGCCAGCCGAGCGCCAACTTCTCCTACTACGGTGGCTTCGACATCGGTCGTTTCATCTACATGAAATACCAGCAGCGCTTCTGATCCACCCCGCCATCTGCACGACCGCCACGGCCCTTCGGGGCCGTGGTTTCCTACAGGGACCTGACCACCGTCATCCCGTGGTCGCAAAGCGGTCATATCGGCTACATCGCCAGGCCCGAGCATGCCGGAAACCCGGAGGCCCGCCATGCGCTATGCCATCGTCACCGAGACCTACCCGCCGGAAGTGAACGGCGTTGCCCTCACCGTGCAGGGCCTGGAGCAGGGACTGCGCAATTCCGGCCATGACATCGACCTGATCCGGCCACGCCAGACCAGCGAAGCACTGGACTCGGCACCGGGCACGCTGCTGGTGCCGGGCGCCGCACTGCCGCGCTACCCCGGCCTGCGCTTCGGCCTGCCTGCACCGATCCGGCTCAACCGCCACTGGCAGCAGCAGCGTCCCGATGCGGTCTACATCGCCACCGAAGGCCCGCTGGGCTGGTCGGCGCTGCGCACCGCGCGCCGCCTTGGCATTCCGGTCGCCAGTGGTTTCCATACCCGCTTCGACGAGTACCTGCCCGACTACGGCGTGGCCTGGCTGCAGGCTGCCGCGATGCGCTGGATGCGCCGGTTCCACAACCAGGCCGATGCAACCCTGGTGCCCACCCGCGAGCTGCAGCAGTTCCTCGGTGAACAGGGCTTCGAACGCGTGCGCCTGCTGGCACGCGCGGTCGACAGCCAGCAGTTCGATCCGGGCCGGCGCGACCCGGCGCTGCGCGAGGAATGGGGCGTGGACGGCAACGGCCTGGTCGCGATCCATGTCGGCCGCATCGCTGCGGAAAAAAACCTTGGCCTGGCGGTGAAAGCCTTCCGCCGCCTGCAGCAGATCCGCCCCAAAGCCCGCTTCGTCTGGGTGGGTGATGGTCCGGCCCGCGAAAAACTGGCACATGAAAACCCCGATTTCATTTTCTGCGGCATCCAGCGCGGCGAAGCCCTGGCACGGCATTTCGCCAGCGGTGACCTGTTCCTGTTCCCCAGCCGCAGCGAGACCTTTGGCAACGTGACCCTGGAAAGCATGGCCAGCGGCCTGGCCACCGTCGCTTTCGACTACGGTGCGGCCCGCGAATACCTGCGTGATGGCGAGAACGGTGCGGCCGTGGAAAACGATGAGCAGTTCATCGAGGCAGCGGTGCAGCTGGCCGCCGATGATGCACGGCGCCGCGAATTCGGCAGCAGCGCCGCGCGTGCGATGAAGCGCCTGCATCCACAGCAGGTGGTTGCCGAATTCGATGCCCTGCTGGCCGAGCTGGCCCAGTCGCGGAGGAGCGGCCATGCGCACCACGCCGCTTGAGCTGCTGGCTGGCCGCGAGGCGCGGCTCTGCCGCCGGGCCAACCACTACTGCCGGCGTCGCCGCGTGCGTCGCCTGTTCTCGGTCATCAGCCGGCTCGGCGATGGCGTGTTCTGGTACGTGCTGATGGGCGCGCTGGTGGCGCTGGACGGCTTCGACGGACTGCGTGCATCGGTGCACATGGCCGCCACCGGCCTGGCCGCCCTGCTGCTCTACAAAGGCCTCAAGCGCTGGACCCGGCGTCCCCGCCCGTATGCGGCCGATCTGCGCATCCGCGCCTGGGTGGCGCCGCTGGACGAGTTCAGCTTCCCCTCCGGGCACACCCTGCACGCGGTGTCGTTCACCATCGTCGCGCTGGCCTACTACCCGTGGCTGGCGCCGCTGCTGGTGCCGTTCACCTTCGGCGTCGCGCTGTCGCGGGTGGTGCTGGGCCTGCACTACCCGTCCGATGTACTGGCCGCCACCGGCATTGCCATCCTGCTGGCATCGGCCAGCCTGGCCTGGTTGCCGCTGCCGGTGTAGCCCCCGGGGTCAGATCCCTTCGGTAGCGCCGGGCCATGCCCGGCGGTGGATGCCCTAGAATGCCTGCATGACCACGTTGTTCATTTCCGACCTGCACCTGGACCCCAGCCGTCCGGAGATCACCGACCTGTTCCTGCGCTTCCTGCGCGAGCAGGCGCCCGGCGCCGATGCGCTGTACATCCTCGGCGACCTGTTCGAAGCCTGGATCGGCGACGACACGCCCTCGCCTGCTGCCGATGCGGTGGCCGACGCGCTGAAGGTACTTTCCGACAGCGGCGTACCGGTGTACTTCATCCGCGGCAACCGCGACTTCCTGCTCGGCGAAGACTATGCGCGCCGTGCCGGCCTGCGCATCCTGCCCGACCCGTGCGTGATCGAGCTGTACGGCCGCCCGGTGCTGCTGCAGCACGGCGACCTGCTGTGCACGGACGACATCCCCTACCAGCAGTTCCGTGCACAGACGCGCGACCCGGTCTTCCAGGCGCAGTTCCTGTCGCAGCCGCTGGCCGCACGCATCGCCTTCGCGCAGAAGGCACGCGACGCCAGCCAGGCCCGCCAGTCGGAAATGAAGCAGGATGATCGTGCGCAGTTCGAGTCGGTAACCGACGTGTCACCCGCCGAAGTCGATGCCACCTTCGTGCGCCATGGCGTGGACACCATGATCCACGGCCACACCCATCGCCCGGCGGTACACACGCTGCAGGCCGGTGGCCGCGCCTGCAACCGCATCGTGCTGGGTGACTGGTACGAACAGGGATCGGTGCTGCGCGTGGATGCCGGCGGCTGGTCGCTGGATACGCTCGCGCGCGAATGATGGATCGCGGGGTGCCAACCAAGGTTGGCATCTACCAGGGCAGGTGAACGCACCCAGGTAGACGCCGACCTCGGTCGGCGGTTGGCCTCAGCGGAAGGCCGCGATGGTGGCCTTGGTATTGACCAGCACGCGCTGGTTGTCGGCGGTGCTGGCATTGCCCATCGGGATGCCGTTGTAGTTGATGTTCGGGTTGGACCAGTAGTTCAGGCGCGGGCAGCCGGCCGAGCAGTCATAAGCCATGATCGTGCGCCAGCGCGAACCGGAGGACGGCTCGTAGCGATAACCGTGCCCATAGGCATAGGGCGACGTGCTGGGATCACTGGCGATATCGTGCCGCGCACTCTGCAGGTGGCCGATCTCATGCGCGAAGGAGTAATAGCCGGTCGCGCAATCCCAGTACACCGCCGCGAACGCCGTCGATGCCGTCGAACCGATGCCCGAGGCCAACCCGCAGTAGCTCGTGTTGTTGATCAGCAGCACGCCGACATCGGCCGCAGTGTTGTTGCGGCTGGTGTGGATGCTGTCCATGTAGCCGTCGCTGGTGTTGCGGAAGCGGGTCAGGTCGGTGGTGAAGTTGCCGGATTCGGTGTAGCTGGTGGTTTCATAGCCGGCCAGCTGCAGGGTGATGCCCACGTTGCTGTTGACGTAGCCCTGGTTGGATTCGGCTACCGCCAGCTGCACCAGCGACTGCATGTTGCCGCCATAGGCCGTTACCGCTGCATTGGTTGCCACCACCAGCACGCGGATGGTGGCCGGGGTACCGGACGAGGCCTGCGCGATGCCGATGCGGTCATTGTTGCCCATCGGGATTTTCGGCAGCTGGTTGTAGTCGGCCGGATGGTCGGCCGGCATCCGCGACTCATCCACTTCCACCAGTACATGGCGGTTGCCCAGTGGGCGCAGGCGATACAGCTTGCCGTCCTTGCGGATCGAACCGGTGAGGGTGTTGCCCGAACGCACCAGGATCACTGAATTACCAGGATCATCCTGGCCATTCGAAGTGGCGGCAGTCAGCCGATCGGACGGCGAGCGCAACTGGCCGTACCAGATGCTGCCGCCATCGGGCAGGGCTTCCACCTTGCTGCGCACCGCCTGCACACGCTGGCCAAGCAGTTCGAACTCCAGCTGCGGCTGCGCAGTGGCAGCAGCGTCGACACGCACTTCCTGTACCGTCGCGGTGGACGGGGTGGCCAGCAGCTTGCCCAGCGCGGGCTCACTGTTTGCCGATGCGCGGCTGATGACCGTCACCGGCTCGAACAACGGTGCCGCATGCGCGGCCGCTGCCACCGACCAACCCAACACCAGGCCACCTGCCGCTTTGCCAATCGATCTGGACAACATTGCGTCGCTCCTTGAATGATGTGAACAGCGTTGATGCAGCACGCCCGGGTCTACCGGGTCTGGCCATCTGGCCTGCGCGGGTCGTGTGAATTCAATAGAAGATGGGAATGAAAATCAGGAACTGTGATCGACCGCATCTGCGTTAAGTAAGGTCAAAAGCGTCACTACACTTCGCCAATACACCGCTTTCGCGCTACCGTGACGCAGCCACGACGGGGAATGCACATGGCACCAGCGAAGGACACGGACGAAGATGTCGGCTTGCTGCGGATCGGCCTGTTCTTCGATGGCACCCGCAACAACGCACACAACCTGGCACGCGGTCGCCCACAGGTTCCGCAGCCACGCCCGGCGCAGCTGCGCGCGGATGATGATTCGACCTACCAGAGCCGGCTGACCAGCAGCTACGACAACGGCCTGACCAACATCGCGCGCCTGCAGCAGCTGTATCCGGACAGCCGCCGCGATGCGATGGCCGCGCCTTCGCTGTCGATCTATGTCGAGGGCGTGGGGACCCGCGATGATGCCGATGACGACCTGATCGGACTGGCCTTCGGCATCGGTGCCAGTGGCGTTCGCGCGAAAGTGCAGCGCGCGCTGCAGGTGCTGCTGCCGGCGGCACTGGCCGAGCTGTCCGCGCACTGGCAGCGACCGCTGCGTGGCGTGCAGCTGGATCTGTTCGGCTATTCGCGCGGTGCTGCCGCGGCACGTGATATCGCAAACCAGCTGCAGGCCTGGGACAGCGCGCGCTGGCGCCAGCTGCTGCAGGGCGCCGGCCTGCCCTGCACTGCGGACTTCGCCGCCGTCACGCCGGTGCTGCGCTTCATCGGACTGTTCGACACCGTGGTTGCAGTCAATGGTGGCCGCGCCGATGAGCGGCCGCAGCTGGCCCTGCACAGCGGCATCGCCGGTCGCGTCGTGCAGCTCACTGCACGCGATGAACATCGCCAGCACTATCCGTTGACCAGCGTGGCACCGCCGTTTGCCGAGATCGCCCTACCCGGCGTACACGCGAATATCGGCGGTGGCTACAACCAGCTGGAAGAAGGTCCCAAGCTGCTCAGCCGCCCGCGCCGGCAACAATTGCGCCGCCCCGCGGTTGCCGACTACCAGGTCCCTCCACTGGCGTTGCTGCGGGCCACCACGGTCTACGCCGAAACGCAGGCCGACGCCGAACGCTGGCGGCAGCAGCTGGGCGTGGGTGAAAAGGAGATCTGGGTGGATGTCTGGCACCAGTGGCAGCAGCAGCGTCGCGCCGGCAGCCGCAGCGTGCTGTTGTCGCCGGTGCTGTATGTGACCGCCGCGGTGGTGCTGCGTCGGCGCATCGACTGGCGTTACCAGCTGATCGCACTGCAGGTGATGCAGCAGCAGGCCATCGATGCTGGCGTGCAATGGACCGCCAATGCCGCTGGAGTTCCCGGCTGGGAGCTGCCGTCCGCCCTGCAGCCGATCGCACGCCGACTGGTTGCCGGACAGCCGCTGACGCAGACACAGGAGGCGCTGCTGCGACGGCGTTACCTGATGCAGTCGGCGCACTGGAACTTCGATGCACTGGGCGACACCGCACTGACCTACGCCGCCGATGCCGGCGTCAGCGAACTGCCGTACCGGCCGGGTCCCGGCCTGTTCTACATCAACCGGCCAACGGTGGATGGCAAGCGCGTGGTGTTGCCGAACGCATGAAAAAAGGGACGGAGGGGATTAAGTCGTTTGTGCCACAAACGACTTAATCCCCTCCGTCCCCTTTTCTTCAACCGGCCTGTTCAATCAGGTTGGCCAACTCATCCGCATCGAACCCGGCCAGCAGGCGCGCTTCGATGTTGAATGGCCCATGCAGGTAGCCGCCGGCGTACTCCACCAGCAGTTCCTTGAAGCGCGCACGCGGCTCGACAGCGGCGCGGTCGCAGTACCAGCGATACCAGCGCGAACCGGCAGCGACGTGCGCCACTTCCTCGCGCAGGATCACTTCCAGCACATCGGCGGTTTCGCCATCGCCGACATTGCGCAGCTTCCCGATCATGCCGGGCGTTACGTCCAGGCCGCGCGCTTCCAGCACGCGCGGCACCAGCGCCATGCGTGCCAGGCCGTCATGGGCGGTCTTTTGGCACATTTCCCACAGGCCGTTGTGCGCTGGGAAATCGGCATAGTCGTGACCATGCACCTGCAGGCGTTCGCGCAGCAGCATGAAGTGCCGCGATTCGTCGTCGGCACAGCTGACCCAGTCGGCATGGAACGCCGGCGGCAGGCCACGGAAGCGGTATACCGCATCCCAGGCCAGGTCGATCGCGTTGAGTTCGATATGGGCGATGGCGTGGATGAAGGCGGCACGCCCTTCCACACCGCCCAGTCCACGCCGCGGCACTTCACGCGGATGCACCAGCACCAGCTGCGCCGGCCGGCCGGGCATGCGGATCGGCTCCGGCGGCGGTGCATCGGCCGCCACCTTCAGGCGGCCAGCACGGAACGCGGCGGCATAGGCCTGGGTCAGCGCGACCTTGCGCAGCGGGTCGGCTTCGGCCAGGCACTGCTGCGCAGCGCGCAGCAGGTCGCCACCAACGTCGGGTACATCGACCACGCCTGGACCTCAGGCGCGGCGCTTGTGCTTGGCGTCGTCCGAACGCAGCTGCTGGATGCGCTCGAAGTAGCCCGGCTCGATACCCGTCGGGTAGTGGCCGTTGAAGCAGGACGAATCGAAGTTGCGCAGCGCCGGGTTGCCCTCGCTCACCGCCGCTTCCATGTCTTCCAGGTCCTGGTAGATCAGCCAGTCGCAGCCCAGGTGGGCCTCGATCTCTTCCACGGTGCGGTTGTGCGCGACCAGCTCTTCGGCCGCCGGCATGTCGATGCCGTAGATGTTCGGGTAGCGCACCGGCGGTGCCGCGCTGGCCAGGTACACCTTGCGCGCGCCCGCATCACGGGCCATCTGCACGATCTGCTGGCTGGTGGTGCCGCGCACGATCGAGTCGTCCACCAGCAGCACCACGCGGTTGCGGAACTCCAGGTGGATCGGGTTGAGCTTGCGGCGCACCGACTTCACGCGTTCGCCCTGGCCCGGCATGATGAAGGTGCGGCCGATGTAGCGGTTCTTGATGAAGCCTTCGCGGTACTTCACCCCGAGCACGTTGGAGATCTCCAGCGCGGCATCGCGCGAGGTATCCGGGATCGGGATGATGGTGTCGATGTCGTGGTCCGGGCGCAGGCGCAGGATCTTCTCGCCCAGCTTGATGCCCATGCGCATGCGCGCCTTGTGCACCGAGACGTTGTCGATCATCGAATCCGGGCGCGCGAAGTACACGTATTCGAAGATGCACGGGGTGTGCTCGGCCGGCTCGGCGCAGATTTCCGAGAACAGCTCGCCACGCGCGGTGATCACCAGCGCTTCGCCCGGCTGCACGTCGCGCACGCGCTGGAAGCCCAGCACGTCCAGCGCGGCCGACTCGGAGGCGACGATGTACTCGTCACCTTCGGCGTGGCTGCGCTTGCCCAGTACCAGCGGACGGATGCCATGCGGGTCGCGGAAGGCCACCAGGCCCAGGCCCAGCACCACGCTGACCACCGCATAGCCGCCCTTGCAGCGGCGGTGCACGCCGGCCACCGCGCGGATGGCCGCTTCCGGGCTGAGCTGGCGCTGCTGCTCCAGTTCATAGGCGAACACGTTCAGCAGCACTTCGCTGTCCGAATCGGTGTTGACGTTGCGGCGGTCCTGCTCGAACACCTGCTGGCGCAGCGCTTCGGTGTTGATCAGGTTGCCGTTGTGGGCCAGCGCGATGCCGTACGGCGAATTGACGTAGAACGGCTGTGCCTCGTCCATGCCTTCCGAACCGGCGGTCGGGTAGCGCACATGGGCGATGCCGACGCTGCCTTCCAGGGTGGACATGGTGCGGGCATCGAACACATCGCGGACCAGGCCGGTGGCCTTCTGCACGCGCAGGCGGCTGCCGCTGGCGGTGGCGATGCCCGCCGCATCCTGGCCACGGTGCTGGAGAACGGTCAAGCCGTCATACAACTGCCCGGCGACGTTCTGGTTGCCGACGATTCCGACGATGCCACACATGGTGCGAGGTCTCCGCTGGGCTGTGCCCAGTTACAAGGAAGGTGGCCGTACCTGGCCGCGGTGGTCGCCGCGCGCGCGGTCGACGTTGGCCGGATCGCCCGGCTCGATACTGTCCGGCAGTGCAGGAGCGTCCGGGCGCACTTCGGCCGGATCGTAGGAATCGCCCTGTTCCGCTTTCGCAGGCCGCAGCCATCCGCTGCCTGCCACTACCTGGTTGAGGATGCCATTATCGCCTGCCGCGCCCGGCTTTCCCAACCCGGCGCCTGCGTTCTTGCCCAACTCCATCAATGCAGATGGGGACAGCGCGTCGGTCGGCAAGGCCTTGGGCAGCAGATCGGCCCCGGGAACCTCCCAGTGCGGCAGTTTGCTGTTCATCCAGGCCACGGTCGGGTTCAGCAACGGACGCACCGCCGAGCGCTGCCAGGAGGGTTCGGCGGTCAGCGGGGTGAAGCTGCCCAGCAGCAGCAGGACCGCGGCGATCAGGCCGCCTCGCACCGCGCCCAGCACCCCGCCCAGCAGGCGGTCCAGGCTGGTCAGCATGCTGCGGTGGACCAGGGCCTTGATGACCATGCCGATCACCGCGACCACGATCATCACGCCGATGCCGACCCCCAGGTAGCCACCGACGAAGTGCTCGCCTCCGGGGGCCGCCGGCGCGGCCCACCAGTGGGCCGCGTCATTACCGAAGGCGAAGGCTGCCCACGCGGCCAGCAGCCACGACAGGGTGCCGATGACGATTCCGACGAAGCCGCGCAGCATCCCCAGCAGGGTCGAGGCGGCGATCACGATCAGCAGCACCACGTCGATCATGGCGCCCCGCTCCTTCGGCGGCGCTGGCAACGGGGCTGCGCGTGGGTCATGGGTGCGGTCGGACCATGCCGGCCACGCCGACCTTGGCGGCGACCTGCGCCTTCAGCTGCTCGGCGTCAGCGCGGTTGGCCACCGGCCCGACGCGGACGCGATGCAGGGTGCCCTTGTCCGTGCGCACCTGCTCGACGAAAGCGCTGAAACCAGCGGCACGAACCTTGTCGCGCAGGGCATTGGCATCGTTGGCCTGACCGAACGCGCCCAGCTGCACGGCAAAGCCGACGCCGCTGGCAGCCGGTGCTGCCGGTGTGGTCGGCACCGTCGCCGGCTTGCTGGCGGTGGCCTCCGGCTTCGGTTCGGGCTTCGGCGCCGGCTTCGGCGGTTCCGGCTTGGCGGCCGGCGGCGCGGTCGCCGTTGGCGTGCTCGGCGGCAGGCTTTCGCTGCGGACCGGGTTGCCGCTGGCCGAGGGCGCAACAGCTGCGGACGGGGTGCTGGCGCTCGGCGCAGCCGGTGCCGGGGTGGCCGCAACCGGGGCACTGCTGCCGGCCGCCGCGTCCAGGGTGATCACTTCGGCCTTCACATCCGCACGGATCTTCACCGCCTGCAGGCGGGCCGCTTCGGCCTGGGCACGGTCGGCGTAAGGTCCAACGCGAACGCGCCATGCCTGGCGGCCGTTGATGGTGGCCGTTTCAGCGAAGCCCGGCAGCTGCGAGCGCTTCAGGTAGGCGATCACCGCATCGGCGTCGGCCTTGCTGCCGTAGGCACCGAAGGTGACCGCATAGTTGCCGGCGGCGACTGCCGGCGAGGTGTCTACGGTCGGCGGCGTAGCCGGCGTGGCAGCCTCCTGCAGCGGCTTGGCCTGCCCGGTCTGCAGGCCGGTGGCACCACCGGCCGGGGCGACCAGAGGCAGCTCACGGGTTTCGAACTGGCCATCGGCCGGCGCATCCGGCGCGGCGATCGGCACATTGGCGACACCGCTGTCAGGTGCGGGTCCCTTGACCAGCATCGGCAGGAAAATCACGGCCAGTGCCACCAGCACGATGGCACCAATCAGACGCTGTTTCAGAGGCGTATCCACGTGAGGCAGGCAACTGTCCGGAGATTGCCGTCGATTATACGGGTGCCGGACCGGCCGGCGTCGGCGTTGGCTGAACGCGGATCAGGCGTCGCCCTGCAGCCACTGCAGGGCCGCAGCGGCGGTATGGAAGGAGCCGAACACCAGCACCCGGTCACCCCGCTCAGCCTGGGCCAGCACCTGCGCCAGGGCCTGTTCGACGCTATCGGCCAGCGGTGCCTTGGCCGCCACCGTACCGCTCAGGCGTGCCTGCAGCTGAGCGGCGCTCTGTCCACGCGGACCGTCCAGCCCGGCCAGGGTCCACTCGGCCACCACGTCCTGCAGGGCCTGCACCACACCCGCCGCGTCCTTGTCCTGCAACGCGGCGTACACCGCCAGGGTGCGGCCGGCTGACACTTCGGCCTTCAGCGCACGCGCCAGCTGGCCCGCCGCCTGTGGGTTGTGGCCCACGTCCACGCGGATCTGCACGCCGTCGCGCTCGAATGCCTGCATGCGGCCGGAGATACGCGCTGCTGCGATACCGGCAGCCCACGCCGCACGCGGCACCGGCTTGTCCAGCGCGCGCAGGGCGGCGATGGCAGCACCGGCATTGGCCAGCTGGATCGGGCCGGCCAGCGCCGGGGTCGGCAGCTCCATGCGCAGGCCGACGTCGCGCCAGCGCCAGCGCTGGGCGTCGATCGGCTCGTAGAAGTAATCGCTGCCGCCGCGGATCGCGTTGGCACCGACCAGATAGGCACGCGCCAGCACGCTGGACGGCGGATCGGTCTCGCCCAGGATCACCGGCTTCCAGCCGCGGATGATGCCGGCCTTCTCGGCGCCGATCGCTTCGCGGTCCTCGCCCAGCCACTCGGCATGGTCGATGTCCACGGTGGTGATCACTGCCACATCGGCATCGATGATGTTGACCGCATCCAGTCGACCGCCCAGGCCCACTTCCAGAACCGCCAGGTCCAGCCCGGCGTCGGCGAACAGCTGCAAAGCAGCGAGCGTGCCGTACTCGAAATAGGTCAGCGTGGTGTCGCCGCGTGCCGCTTCGACGGCATTGAACGCAGCAACCAGCGCCGCATCGTCGACATCCTGGCCATCGATGCGCACACGTTCGTTGTAGCGCAGCAGATGCGGCGAGGTGTAGGCACCCACCTTCCAACCGGCAGCACGGCCGATGGCCTCGATGAAGGCCACGGTGGAGCCTTTGCCGTTGGTGCCACCGACCACGATGGTGCGCCCGGCCGGCGCGCCAAGACCCATCGCCGTGGCCACGGCGCGCACGCGCTCCAGGCCCATGTCGATGGTCGCCGGGTGCTGGCGTTCAATGTAATCCAGCCAATCGGCCAGGGTGGTCGGGGTGTTCGTCACGGCAGTGCTTCCAGCAGGTACAGGTGGTTCGGTGTGGCGGGTCAGAGTGCGCGGTGCTTGGCTTCGCCGAAGAACGGCGTGTGGTGGGCGCAGTCGTTCAGGCGCACCACTTCCAGGCTGTCCAGATCCGCGCCTTCGAGCAGGTTGAGCGTGGTCGGCGCCTGGCGGAAGGTCCACAGGCGGGAAATCGGCAGGCCCAGCACCTTGCACAGGATCACGCGGTTGACCGCGTCATGGGCAACCACCAGCAGGGTGTCGTGCTCGCCGAGGCCTTCGGTGGCCCGGGCCAGGCCGCGCCAGCTGCGCTCCAGCACCAGCCGCAGCGATTCGCCGCCGGGCATCAGCACGGTATCGGGTTCCTCGCGCCAGGCCTGCAGGCGCGACGGATCCTTCTCGTGGATCTCGCTGGCCAGCAACCCTTCCCATTCGCCGTGGGCGATTTCCTGCAGCTCCGGCTCGGTCAGCAGCATGTCGGCGCGGGCGGCGCCAAGCGCCAGCTGCGCGGTGCGCTGCGCGCGTGACAGCGGCGAGGCAACGGCACGGGTGATGTCCACCGAGGCCAGGCGGGCACCCAATGCCTGGGCCTGGGCTTCACCGATCGGCGAAAGCGGAATATCGATCTGGCCCTGGTAGCGGCCTTCGGCGTTCCACGGCGTTTCGCCGTGGCGGGCAAGCAGGATGCGCATGCGTGCAAGGGGTCCTGGGGGGAGGAGGTTTCCGCGTTTCGTTCACATCCTGTGAAGTACGCGGAACAGGGATGATACCTGTTCGGCGCACCCGGCCGGGCCGGGCATGAAAAAACCCCGCGACGTGGGTCGCGGGGTTTCGGAAACTCCGGCTATCTGGTCGAGGTTGCCGGCCAGCGGCCGGCACTACCATCGGTACAGGCGGTAGATCCACGCCATGCGTGGATGGACAGCCCCGAACCGCGAACCTTACTTGACCAGGTTCAGTTCCTTCAGCAGCTGCGGCGCCGGCGCCACTTCCTGCATGATCCACTGCATGTAGCGGCTGTCGACGGCGATCATGCGGGTCATCACCGGGTCGAACACCCAGTTGGAGCTGACCGATTCCCAGTTGCCATCGAAGGCCAGGCCGACCAGCTTGCCGTTGGCATCCAGCACCGGCGAACCGGAGTTGCCGCCGGTGATGTCCAGGTTGGACAGGAAGTTCACCGGCACCGAACCAATGCGCTTGTCTTCCAGGCCGCCGTAACGCTTGGCCTTGACCGCATCGAGCAGCGCCTTCGGCGAATCGAACGGATCTTCACCGGTTTCCTTCGCCGCCACGCCTTCCAGAGTGGTGAACGGGGTGTACTTCACGCCGTCCTTGCCATAGCCCATGACGTTGCCGAAGGTGATGCGCAGCGACAGGTTGGCATCCGGATAGACGAACTCGCCCTGGCTCTTCTTGTAGTCGGCCACGGCCTGCAGGTACAGCGGGCGGGCGGTCAGTGATTCGCCTTCGCGGATCTTCTTCTGCTCTTCCTGCTTCAGCAGTGCCGGCATGACGGCCACGGCGTACTGGATGGCCGGATCGCTGCTGGCTTCAAACGCGGCACGGTCGGCCTTGAACCACTTCAGGCGTGCGTCCAGGCTGCCCAGCTCGGTGCCCGACAGCTTGCCCACCAGCGACTTCACCGCAGCGGCATCGCTGCCGGCCAGCCACTTGTTCAGCACTTCGTTGTCGCGCTGCGCGGCCGGCAGGGCCACGTACTGGTCCAGCCAGTAGGTCTGCAGCTGCTGGTCCATCTTTGCCACGTAGCGACGGTCCATCTGCTTCAGGCCACCTTCGATGGTGGTCAGGTCGCGTTCCTGGTAACCGGCTTCGCGCTCGGCATCCGGCTTGCTGCGCTCGATCGACAGGCGGTACAGGGTGATCGCTGCGCCAACGGCCGAGGTGTTGTTGAACTGGCCGACGAACAGGTCGCGTTCGCGGGTCGACTTGCTGGTATCCAGATGCTTGAGCAGCTGCGCGTGGGCGGCCAGGGCCGGCTTGCCGGCAGCACCCTGCTTCTTCAGCCAGGCCAGCACGGCGGCTTCTTCAGCCTGCTTCTGGCCGGCGGCGTCGATGCGCTTGAAGCCTTCCAGCTGGCCCAGGTAGTTCTTGGCCACGTTGTTCATGCTGGCGGCGGTCGCGGCGTACTTCACCTTGACGTCGGCGTCGGCCTTGCCGGCGTCGGCGATCATTTTCAGCACTGCGTTGTAGTGCTTGGCGATGGTCGGGTAGGTGAAGCTGGCGGTTTCGTTGAACTCACCGGCCAGTGCATAGCGGTTGGTGCGGCCCGGGTAGCCGGCCACCATCACGAAGTCGTCGGCGCCCAGCGGCTGGTCGGCGAACTTCAGGAAGTGCTTGGGCTGGTACGGCACGTTGTCGGCGGCGAAGGCGGCCGGCTTGCCGTCCTTGCCCACATAGGCGCGGTAGAACGAGAAGTCGCCGGTGTGGCGCGGCCACATCCAGTTGTCGACGTCGCCACCGAACTTGCCGACGCTGCCCGGGGGCGCGTAGACCAGGCGCACATCCTTGATTTCCATGTTGCGGAACAGGCGGTAGGTGTTGCCGCCGGAGAAGCTGTACAGGCGGCAGCGGAAGCCGGCATCGGCCTCACAGGCGGCGACCTGGGCCTTGTCGAAGGCGTCCAGCGCGCGGCTGCGGGCCAGCGGGTCGTTGCCGGCGGCAGCGATGGCGGCCTTGGCCTGGGTGGTGACGTCGGTGATCTGGTCGAGCACGAACACGCGGGCGTTCGGGCCGGCGCTCAGTTCGTCCTTCAGGGTCGGCGCGTTGAAGCCGTCCTTGATCAGGTTCTTCTGCGCGGTCGAATTCAGCTGGATGGCGCCATAAGCGCAGTGGTGATTGGTGACCACCAGGCCCTGCGGCGAGACGAAGCTGGCGGTGCAGCCGCCGAGGGCAACGACGGCGCCCATCGGGTCGCCGGTCAGGTTGGCCAGCTGTTCCGGGGACAGCTTCAGGCCGGCCTTCTGCAGCGGGCCGGCGATTTCCGGCAGCTGCTGCGGCACCCACATGCCTTCAGCGGCATGGGCGACCTGGGCCAGCCCGAGGCTGGCGACGATGGAGAATGCAAGCAGGTTCGAGCGCATGGAGCGGCCCCTGGTAGTGGAACCTTCGATTGTAGCCCGCCGCCCTGCCCCGGCCCGAACCCCGGAAGTCATGGGCCTGCTTCTTGCTCTGCCACGCGCACGTCGGCCGCGCACACGGAAATCGTCCAGAGGGGGCGTGGTCACCCTGGACGGGAACGTTGGCGCCATGGGCCGGGCGCATGCGACTGGCGGGTTGGGCAGGACGCCCAACCCCGGTCTTGCCGTGTGCGCAGGATAGCGCGCACGAGCAAGGCGCCATCGAGCACCATGGAGGGGCTTTAGCGTGTCCTGGCCAGGGTGACCACGCCCCCTTTCCCGGATCAGGGAGGCGCCGCTGTTCGCAGCACGTTCGAAACGCCCGCCAACACACGCCTTTCGTTCCGCCACTGCACCCGCAGCGCAACATGGGAAATCCGCGCGGCACCCTATAATCCGCGCTTTCCCCCTGATGAGTTCCACCCCGATGGCGCAGCAAACGATGAAGGCCCTGGTCAAGCGCGAAGCGGCCAAGGGCATCTGGCTGGAAGAAGTTCCGGTTCCGACCCCGGGCCCGAACGAGGTCCTGATCAAGCTCGAGAAGACCGCGATCTGCGGCACCGACCTGCACATCTACCTGTGGGACGAGTGGAGCCAGCGCACCATCAAGCCGGGCCTGACCATCGGCCACGAATTCGTCGGTCGCGTCGCCGCACTCGGCTCGGCCGTGACCGGCTATGAAATCGGCCAGCGCGTCTCGGCCGAAGGCCACATCGTCTGCGGCCACTGCCGCAACTGCCGTGGCGGCCGCCCGCACCTGTGTCCGAACACCGTCGGCATCGGCGTCAACGTCAACGGCGCCTTCGCCGAGTACATGGTGATGCCGGCCAGCAACCTGTGGCCGATCCCGGACCAGATTCCGTCCGAGCTGGCCGCGTTCTTCGATCCGTACGGCAACGCCGCGCATTGCGCGCTGGAGTTCAACGTGATCGGTGAAGACGTGCTGATCACCGGTGCCGGCCCGATCGGCATCATCGCCGCCGGCATCTGCAAGCACATCGGTGCACGCAACGTGGTGGTGACCGACGTCAACGACTTCCGTCTGAAGCTGGCCGCCGACATGGGCGCCACCCGCGTGGTCAACGTGGCCAACCAGTCGCTGAAGGACGTGATGAAGGAACTGCACATGGAAGGCTTCGACGTGGGCCTGGAAATGAGCGGCAACCCGCGCGCGTTCAACGACATGCTCGACTGCATGTACCACGGCGGCAAGATCGCCATGCTCGGCATCATGCCCAAGGGCGCTGGCTGCGACTGGGACAAGATCATCTTCAAGGGCCTGACCGTGCAGGGCATCTACGGCCGCAAGATGTACGAGACCTGGTACAAGATGACCCAGCTGGTGCTGTCCGGCTTCCCGCTCGGCAAGGTGATGACCCACCAGCTGCCGATCGACGACTTCCAGAAGGGCTTCGACCTGATGGAAGAAGGCAAGGCCGGCAAGGTGGTGTTGAGCTGGAATTGACCCTTCGGGTCAATTCCCCCGCAGGTTTCCTTATCCCCGCGCCGTCGGCGCGCCCCCTCGAACAACAAGGGGGCTCTCCCCCAGCCGGGGTAAGGCATGCGGCTGAAATTGAAAAAGGCGCCCATTGGGCGCCTTTTTCGTGGACATCAGCGAAGGCGCATCAGTTACCGATCGCGACGCTCAGCATCACGCGGCTGTGGGCCAGCTTGCCGGAGTTGTCGCGGCCGTTGCCGTCGGTGCCGTAGTAACCCAGGCCGACCTTGGCCATCCCGAACTGGCGCTCAACGCCGACATTCCAGTCGGTGTAATCCTTGGCGATGCCGTCTTCAAACGTGCTGCGGCCGACATTGGCATTCAGGGTGAAGTCCTTCGGCAGGCCCCAGCTGCCGCCCAGGCCGAAGTACCAGCCATCGGTGCTGCTGTTCCATACATCGTTGGTGTAGGCCACCGTCAGCTTGTAGGTGTCATCCAGCGTGGTGGTGGTGATCAGCTCGTTGTAGTTCTGGTGGCTGGACTTCAGGTAGGTGTAGCGGTTCAGCAGCACGTCGACGTTGACGCGCTCGGTGACGTCCACGCCGTAGCCGATCAGGTAGTCGACCTCGGTCTTCGGATCACCTGCACCGAAGTCCACGCCCGAACCCCAAACGCCGGCATACAGGCCAACCGGGCTGGTGTAGGTGAAACCGGCCTGCAGGGTCGGATCCTCGTCGGTCTGCGACACACCACGGAACAGGTAATCGGAAACAGCGGTGACGTTCCAGCTGTACGGCGATTCGTTTTCCTGGGCGCTGGCGGCGAACGGGGCGGCCAGGGTCAGGGCAGCGGCAATGGCGAGGCAGGCACGGGCGTGCTTCATGAGCGTCTCCGGTGGGGGCGGTGGCGTGGAAGGCGGGGAGCGGGCGTAGCGGCCGGAGCGGGACAGCTCCGGTTCACGAATTTTTAACCAGTTTGCTATTGCGATGCAACATGTGCCGGCCGTGGCGATGCCCCATCCGGGCCGGTCGGCAAGCGGCGATGCCCGGTAGAATCAACGGTTTCCCCGTTCAGAGCCGTGCCCACGCCATGACCGACGCCTCCTCCGCCCTGACCCGCCACTACGCCGAGGAACTGGACGCCATCCGCGCCCAGGGCCTGTTCAAGTCCGAGCGGATCATCACCAGCCCGCAGTCGGCCGAGATCACCCTCGAGGACGGCCGCAAGGTGCTGAACTTCTGTGCCAACAACTACCTGGGCCTGGCCGACCATCCGGACCTGATCCAGGCCGCCAAGGATGCGCTGGATACCCACGGCTTCGGCATGGCCTCGGTGCGCTTCATCTGCGGCACCCAGGACCTGCACAAGCAGCTGGAGAAGCAGATCGCCGACTTCTTCGGCAAGCAGGACACCATCCTGTACGCGGCCTGCTTCGATGCCAACGGCGGCCTGTTCGAGCCGCTGCTCGGCGAGAACGACGCGATCATTTCCGATGCGCTGAACCACGCCTCGATCATTGATGGCGTACGCCTGTGCAAGGCGAAGCGCTTCCGCTACGCCAACTGCGACATGGCCGACCTGGAAGCCCAGCTGCAGGCCGCCGACGCCGCCGGCTGCAAGACCAAGCTGATCACCACCGACGGCGTGTTCTCGATGGACGGCTTCATTGCGCCGCTGGACGAGATCACCGCGCTGGCGAAGAAGTACAACGCGCTGGTGCACATCGACGAATGCCACGCTACCGGCTTCCTCGGTGCCACCGGCCGCGGCTCGGCCGAAGTGAAGGGCGTGCTGGAAAAGATCGACATCATCACCGGCACCCTGGGCAAGGCCATGGGTGGTGCACTGGGCGGCTTCACCTGCGCCAGCGCCGAGGTGATCGAGCTGCTTCGCCAGCGTTCGCGCCCGTACCTGTTCTCCAACTCGCTGCCGCCGCATGTGGTGGCCGCCGGCATCAAAGCGTTCGAGATGCTGGCCGCCGCTGACGATCTGCGCGACACCCTGGTGGAAAACACCCGCTACTTCCGCGAAAAGATGGTCGCCGCCGGTTTCGACGTGAAGCCGGGCGCACACCCGATCAGCCCGGTGATGCTGTACGACGCACCGCTGGCGCAGAAGTTCGCCGAGCGCCTGCTGGAAGAAGGCATCTACGCGATCGGCTTCTTCTTCCCGGTGGTGCCCAAGGGCCAGGCCCGCATCCGCACCCAGATCAGCGCCGCGCACAGTCGCGAGCATCTGGACCGCGCGATCGATGCGTTCACCCGCATCGGTGTCGAGCTGGGCGTGATCAAGGGTTGATCCCCACCGGTCAAAGCGTGCCGACCAAGGTCGGCACCTACCGGGCGTGAGGGCGTGCCGACCGAGGTCGGCACCTTTCCGGCATCACTTCTTTTTCTTCTTGCCCTTCGGCTCGTCCTTGCTGGCCACCACCACCGGCTTGGCGGCAGCATCCTGGCCGTTGCCCTTGGCAACGCGGATGCCATTGGCCTTCATCCAGGCGTCGAACTCATCGGCGGTCATCTTCTTGTCGCCGTTGCTCATCAGGAAGCGGTAGCTGCCGCGACCATCCAGCTCCGGGGTCTTCACTTCCACCACCGGGGTCTCGGCCGGCGTTTCCGCCTTGGCCACCTTCTTGTGGCCACCACAGGCGGTCAGCAGCACCATCGGCAGCAGCAGGCCTGCGCAGCGCAGGGTTTGGTTGAGGGTCGGGTGGTACATGGGCAGGCTCCGTTCGGGAAATTCAGCAGCCAGACGCCCCCTACGTCTGGAACGGTGGCCGGCAACCGCCGGCCGCGGGCGATGATCAGCCCGGTGCAGCGGCCCCCAGCCGCTGCTGGTCACTGACCTCCAGCACCCGCCACTGGCCCTTGCCGAGATCGCCGAGCTGCAGCCCGCCGATCGCAACCCGGACCAGGCGCAGCACCTGCAGGTCGAAGGCCGCCAACAGGCGGCGGATGTGGCGGTTGCGGCCCTCGTCGAGGACCACCTCCAGCCACGCGGTCTTATCGCCGCTGCGCAGCACGCGCACAGCCTGGGCGACGAGGAACTCGCCCTCGTCGTCCACGCCGGCCTGCAGGGCCGCCAGCGTGGCGTCATCGGGCAGGCGGTCGACCTGCACGTGGTAGGTCTTGTCCGGCCCGGTCTGCGGGTCGGTCAGGCGCGCCGCCCATTGCGGATCGTTGCTGAACAGCAACAACCCTTCACTGGCCTTGTCCAGGCGCCCGACCGGCGCGATCCACGGCAGGCCGGCACCATCGAAGCAGCGGTACACGGTGTCGCGGCCACGTTCGTCCTGCGCGGTGGTCACCACCCCACGCGGTTTGTTGAGCATCAGGTACAGGCGCTGAGGCGCGCCCATCAGCTGGCCATCGACCTCGATCGGCGGCGCCGGCTGCCCAATCGGGAATTCGGGATCCCGCACGATGCGGCCGGAGACGCGCACGCGGCCATCGGCGATCCAGCGCGCGGCCTCGCTGCGCGAACACACGCCGGCCTTGGACAGCACGCGCGCCAGGCCATGACGGACACCGGCGGCTGTGGCAGCGGGAGTCGCACGCCCACGCGGTGCGTGGGAGCGGGCGGCGGGGGCGGCAGGTGGGCGGCGCGTGCGCAAGCCTCTGCTCCCCGCGGTGCTTACTTCTTGTCGACCGGCTTGGTCTCAGCCGGTGCTTCGGCCGGGGCCGGAGTGGCGGCCGGAGCCGGACGCGCCTTGACCACACGCACGCCACGCGCCTTCATCCAGGCGTCGAACTCTTCGGCGGTCATGCGCTTGCCGTTCTGGCTCATGTCGAAGCGCCAGGGCGTGTTGTCGAATTCGGTCTGCGGCTTGTAGGCCGCCGGATCGTTCGGCTTCACTGCCGGGGCGCTCGGAATGGCCTTGGCGATGTTCTGGCAACCATCGATGCGCAGGCGCTGCAGCACCTGGTCCAGCGACTGCGACGGATCGTAGTTGCTGCTCAGCACGCCGGCCGGCATGCCCAGCTGGTTGCCACGGATGTAGAGCTCGTCGGCCACCGGCGCGATGGTCGTGGCCGGCAACGGCAGCGGCGAGGCGCTGGTGTTGACCGAGCAATCGACCGCAGCGTGGGCGGCGGGAACCAAGGCCAGCGCCAGGAAGGCGGCCGATGCAGAGCGCAGCATGAAGGGCATCCAGGAAAGGAAGTGACGCGGCGAGTTTAGCAATGCCGCGACAGCTTTCAAGCGCCACTTTCAATGAATACGGCAACTCATTGGTTTTACGGATAAAAACCCGACGAACGGTTGTTCCCGGACCGACGGACACGCGGATTCCGGGCCGCAGAAACAACAAGACCCGGCCGAAGCCGGGTCCTGCTGTGTCCTACTGGCAGAGCGTCAGAACTTAGTTCTGGACGTTCAGCTCGGTACGACGGTTCTTGGCGCGACCTTCCGGGTTGTCCGAACCATCCGGGTTGGTGTTCGGAGCAATCGGACGGCTCTCGCCGTAGCCGATCGGGCCGACCAGGCGACCGGCGTCAACGCCGTTCTTGGTCAGGTAGTTGTACACGGCGGTAGCACGACGCTCCGACAGCTTCTGATTGTAAGCGTCGGTACCCTTCGAGTCGGTGTGACCGGCAACTTCAACGCGCAGATCCGGGTAACGCTTCAGGATCTCGGTGGCTTCGCTCAGGATCGCCACGGCGTCCGGACGCAGGTTCGACTTGTCGAAGTCGAAGTTGACGCCCTTCAGGTCGATGGAGACCGGCACCGGGCAACCGTCCGGACCGATGGTCTGACCCGGCTGCGAGTTCGGGCACTTGTCGTCGCAGTTGTTGACGCCGTCACCGTCGTCATCCAGGTCGGCGCAGCTCGGGGCAACCGGAGCCGGAGCCGGAGCAGCCGCGACCGGAGCCGGGCCCAGCGGGATCACGACGCCGACCGAAGCCAGCACGTCACCGAACCAGTCTTCCTTCGGAGCGGCAACGCTCTGGTCGTCGAAGTCAGCGCGGTAGGCCACTTCGGCGCGGACAGCAACGCGCTTTTCGAAGGTGGTCTGCAGGCCGACGCCCAGCTTGGCGGCAACGTTGCCGTCCTTACGCTGGCGCGGACCGTTGGCATTCAGCGCCGGGTACTCTTCTTCCGACTTCTGGTAGCCCAGGCCACCGACGATGTACGGGTTCCAGCCGCGGCCTTCCTTGATGAAGTGGCGACGCAGGTCCAGCGAGACGCCGTACTGCGACCAGTTCAGGTCCTTGTTCGAATCGAAGTTCGGGTTCTGATAGTTCAGCTCACCGTCCAGCGACCAGTTCGGGCTGATGAACTTGCCCAGGCCCAGGGTCACGAACGGAGCGTCATTGGTCAGACGGTCGCTGTCCTGGAAGTTGAAGCCGGCCGAACCGGTCAGGTACCAGCGGTCATCGAACTCCTGCGCCGAAGCTGCCTGGGCAAAAGCCAGGCCGCCCAGCAGCGCGGCAGTAAGGATCTTCTTGTTCATTGAGTACAGCTCCTATTTCGGGGGTATGAAACCGGTAGAGGCATGGGCCAGCACAAGTGCGTCGATGTACGACAGCCGATTCAGCACGCCACCGCCGCGAACATTATGCTCAGGCGGGTGAAGGCCATGTTAACAGTCCCGTAACATGTGAAGTGTTGCGCCCGACCGTCCGCCGGTCCGACGTTGAAACCCTATACAGGATGATGAAAATCCGCAAGACCCTCACGCTGCAAGGGTTTGACGGGGTTTAGGCGGGGAAAACGACATATTGCGCGGCGCGCTGCATCAAACGGTTCAGCGCGTCTGCGGAAACGTGAGGAACCTTATGATGGAGCCACGAACCCAGCCGGAGCCGTGATGAAAGCCGTCGCCCTGAGTCGTGAATCCGCCCCTGCCCTGTGCGATATCCACCTGCCTCCGCCGCTGCCTCCCCGGGGCCGTGACCTGCTGGTCCGGGTCGAGGCGGTTTCAGTCAACCCCGTCGATGGCAAGCAGCGCGCCAGCACGGATCCGGCCACGCTCCAGGGACCCCGCGTGCTGGGTTGGGACGCCGCCGGCGTGGTCGAGGCGATCGGCGACGAGGCGAGCCTGTTTGCCTCCGGTGACGAGGTTTATTACGCAGGCGATGTCACCCGCCCCGGCTGCAATGCGCAGTACCACTGGGTGGATGAACGCCTGGTCGCGCGCAAGCCAACCACGCTGGATTTCGCTGAAGCCGCAGCGCTGCCGCTGACCACGCTCACCGCCTGGGAGCTGCTGTTCGAGCGCATGCCGCTGCGGCTGGACGATCGCCGCCACGCCGGCCAGCACCTGCTGGTGATCGGCGGTGCGGGCGGGGTCGGCTCGATGGCAATCCAGCTGGGCCGCCATGCGGGTTTCGAGGTGATCGCCACGGCGTCGCGCGAGGCCTCGGCCGACTGGTGCCGGCAGATGGGTGCCCGGCACGTGATCGACCACCGGCAACCACTTCAGGCCCAGCTGCAGGCGCTGGGCATCGACACGGTGCAGGTCGCACTCAACCTGGCCGACACCGATCACTACTGGGACGAACTGGGCCTGCTGCTGGCGCCGCAGGGACATGTGGGCCTGATCGTCGAGCCGCGTGGGCCGCTGCGCATCGGCGATCCCTACAAAGCCAAGTGCATCGGCATCCACTGGGAGTTCATGTTCGCGCGCTCGCGCTTTGCCACTGCCGACTGCATCGAGCAGCACCGCATCCTCAGCCGCACGGCCAGCATGATCGATGCCGGCCAGCTGCGCGGCACCCTCAGTGAAAGCCTGGGCCCGATCAATGCGGCAAATCTGGACATCGCGCATCAGCGCCTGGCCAGCGGACGCACGGTGGGCAAGCTGGCGCTGGCAGGCTGGGGCGACTGAGCCAGGCTGGAACGCCGCTGTAAAGCCGAGCCCATGCCCGGCCGTGCGGTCTGATCGTAGCGTCGAGCGTGCTTGTATGTTCCTCCCGGCTCCTACGAGGTATGTAGGAGCCAGGGTGGAGGGACCGTCAAGCATGCATCTGCGGA
>NZ_JBTMUR010000020.1:0-55398 GCF_054473855.1 Stenotrophomonas genospecies 3 | reverse complement strand
GCTGATCCATCACTCTGATCGTGGAATCCAGTACTGCTCGGATTACTACCAGAAGATCCATGCGCGGCACGGCCTGATCTGCTCGATGACCGACGGCTACGACTGCTATCAGAACGCTCTGGCAGAGCGGGTCAACGGGATCCTCAAGTGCGAGTTCCTGCTTCATCGCCCACGGGACCTGGGGCAAGCCCGCCAGATGGTGGCTGAGGCCGTAGATATCTACAACGCTGAGCGCCCCCACCTGTCCCTTAAAATGCAGACGCCCGATGCGATGCATCGGGCGTCTTTGGCCGCCTGACGGCGGCCGGACCATCCACCCATCGGTGTCAACCTATGGCAGGACGAGTCAATGAGGTTGCCGGCCAGCGGCCGGCACTACCGTGCAGAAGGCCGGTCACATTCGGCGCGCGGCTCCGTCTTGGGACACAATCCCAGCAGGAGAGCCGCCGCCATGACGACGTTCGCCGCATCGATCGACCAGACCCTGGAACGCGAACTGCCTGCCGCTGCCAGCGGTTGCCAGCACGCCTATGGCCGCATCGTGCTGGCCTGCCAGAACACGGTTACCGCCATCGCGCTGGCCATCACCCGCGATCGTCAGGCCAGCGAGGACATCGCCCAGGAGGCCTTCGTGAAGGGCTGGCAGCAGCTGCACCAGCTGCGCAGTTCGACCAGCTTCCTGCCCTGGCTGCGGCAGATCACCCGCAACCTGGCCCGCGACTGGCTGCGCACTCAGCGCGGCCGGCCGCTGACCGGCGAGGCCGCCGAGGTGGCGATGGGCATGGCGGCCGACCCGGCCCCGGGCGCGGCCGACCGGCTGCAACGGGTGGAAGAAGAGATCGCCGCCGAGGACATCATTTCCGCGTTGCCGGCCGACAGCCGCGAAGTGCTGCTGCTGTACTACCGCGAAGGCCAGCGTTCGCAGCAGGTGGCTGACCTGCTCGGGCTCAGTGACGCCGCCGTGCGCAAGCGCCTGTCGCGCGCCCGCGCCCTGGTGCGCGATGGCCTGCTGCAGCGCTTCGGCGAATTCGCCCGCAGCAGTGCGCCGAGCGCGGCATTCGCCACCGCCGTGGTGTCGATGGTGCTGGTGGCCGCGCCCGGCACGGCCAGCGCCGCGATCCTGCTCGGTACCGGCGTCGGCATCGGCGGCAGCAAGCTTGGCCTCGGCGGCGCCAGCGCTGCGGGCGGAACCGCGATGGGCTCGTTGACCGCCACGCTGGGCCAACTGCACGTGCTGCCGGCCGAAAGCTGGGGGGCGGTCATTGGCGGCGTGGTCGGTGGTGCGATCGGCAGCTATCTGGGCGGACGCTTCCTGATGTCGTACACGGAAACGGCGTCCGAGCGCGCCGACGTGCGCCGCTTCCTCTACCTCAACATCATCACCGGCATGTTCTGGTGCCTGGCGATCCTGCTTGCGGTACTGCTGCAGACACCGGTCTGGGCACAGCTGACGGTACTGGCCGTGGGCCTGGGGGTGGTCAACTACCAGTGCCTGGTGCCGCTGCAACGGGTGATGGCACCGATGATCGCGCGCGATTCGGCACGGCGCGGGCGCACCGGGACCAACTGGAAGTACGAATCCATGTATGGCCGCACCGGCATCATCGCGATGAACCTGATGGTCATCGCGCTGGTGCTGTATTCGCTGGCACGCAGCGGCCGCCTGTAACGGACAACGCCGGCAGTGCGCCGGCGTTGTCGTCGATCATTGCAATGAAGCTCAGCGCTGCGGCTTCGGCGCGGCACCGTCACGCGGGCCGCCGTGGCGCGGGCCACCGTGCATCGGGCCCTTGGCGGCATCGAACTCGGCCTTGCTCAGCTGGCCATCCTTGTTGGTGTCGGCGGCGGCGAACCAGGCATCACGACGCTGCTTCATGCGCAGCTCGCGGTCGGCCTTGTCCAGGTAACCGTCCTTGTTGAGGTCGAGCTCGTCGAAGCGCGCGGCCAGGCGCGGATCGGCCTTGGCTTCCTCGCGGCTGATGCGGCCGTCCTTGTTGACGTCCAGCTTGGCCCAGCGCTCACCGCCGTGGCCACCACGGCGACCATGCTGCCATCGCGGCAGCTCATCGCGCGAGAGCTTGCCGTCCTTGTTCTTGTCCAGCTCGTCGAACTTCGCGGCCAGGCGCGGGTTGGCAGCGGCTTCGCTGCGGTCGATCACGCCGTCGCCGTTGGTGTCCAGCTTGGCCGGGCGCTGCGCCGGCGTGGTCGGGGTGTCGGCGGCCAGCGCGATACCGGAAGCGGAAGTGCCGAGCAGCAGGGCCAGCAGCAGGGGGGTACGGATCATGAGGTCACTCCTGGGGATGGGAACAGCGTCGGGGTGATCACTTCACCCTCGGGGAACAACAACGCCCGGGCGCGACATCGGTTGACGCCACTGCCGGTTCCATTCATCCGGCGGACAGTCGCCGCCACTGCGACAGGCTGGGGCTATGCTGTGCCCATGGCGATACATGGCGACAGAGACGACGAACTGCGACTTTTCCAGACCGGCGAGCACCCCTGCGGGTACTGGTCGGACCGGGTGGCGCGCGACCTGGTGCTGGACCCGCACGATCGCCGCCTTGGCGGCCTGTACCCGCTGGCACTGAGCTGGGGCTTCCGCCGCAGCGGCGACCTGGTCTACCGGCCACATTGCGCGCACTGCCAGGCCTGTGTGGCGGTGCGCATCCCGGTGGCGCGCTTCGCCCCGGACCGCAGCCAGCGCCGTTGCGCGGCCCGCAATGAAGACCTGGAGGTGCGGATCACCGCCGCCACCGCCCGTGACGACCTGTTCGCGCTGTATCACCGCTATCTGGTGCATCGCCACGCCAACGGTGGCATGGACGACCATGGCCCGCACGAATTCGAGCAGTTCCTGATCGGCAGCTGGTCGCACACCCGCTTCATGGAGATGCGCCTGCCCGGCCACGACGGCCAGCCCAGCCAGCTGCTGGGTGTGGCGGTGACCGACGTCACCGAGCACGGCCTGTCGGCGGTCTACACCTTCTTCGACCCGGACCATGCCGCGCGTGGGCTGGGCACCTTCGCGATCCTGCAGCAGATCGAATGGGCCCGCCGCGAGGGCCTGCCGCACGTATACCTGGGCTACTGGATCCGCGGGCATCAGAAGATGGACTACAAACGGCGCTATCGACCGCTGGAAGCCTACGACGGCCGCCGCTGGCACGATTTCGACGACGAACTGGACGGACGCTGACAAACCACTGACACCGGGCCGGGTGCACAATACGGCGCATGAACCTCCGACCCCAGATCCTCGCCCTGGCCCTGCTCTGCGGCGCCACCGCTTCCGCCTTCGCCACGCCCCCTGCGATGACCGAAAAGCCGTCCGCTGCGCTGCGCCTGGCCACCTACAACACCTCACTGTACTCCGATGAGACCGGTGGCCTGATCAAGGAACTGGAAGGCGACAGCGAGCACGCGCGCAAGATCGCCGCGGTGCTGCAGCAGGTGCGCCCGGATCTGGTGCTGCTGAACGAGTTCGACTTCGACGACGCCCACCGCGCCGCCGACCTTTTCCAGAAGCGCTACCTGGAAGTGGCCCAGCCCGGCGGCGGCAAGCCGCTGCACTTCGCCTACCGTTACCTGGCCCCGGTCAACACCGGCGTGCCCAGCGGCCTGGACCTGGACAACAACGGCGTGGTCGGCGGCGAAGGCCGCAGCCGCGGCAACGATGCCTGGGGCTACGGCCTGCACCCGGGCCAGTACGGCATGCTGGTGCTGTCGCGCTACCCGATCGATGAAGCCAAGGTGCGCAGCTTCCAGCTGCTGAAGTGGAGCGCGATGCCGGGCGCGATCCGTCCGGTCGACCCGCGCACCGGCAAGAGCTTCTACAACGACCATGTGTGGTCGCAGCTGCGGCTGTCGTCGAAGTCGCACTGGGACGTGCCGGTGAAGACCCCGGCCGGCGTGGTCCACGCGCTGGTCTCGCACCCGACCCCGCCAGTGTTCGATGGCCCGGAAAAGCGCAACGCCGCGCGCAACCACGACGAACTGCGCCTGTGGCAGGAATACCTGTCCAAGGGTGACAAGCCTTGGCTGTGCGACGACAAGGGCCAGTGCGGCGGCCTGGCACAGGACGCGCGCTTCGTGATCCTCGGCGACCTCAACAACGACCCGGTCGACGGCGATGGCCGCCATGAGGCGATCGTCGAACTGATCGAGAACGCCCGCGTGCTGCGCTACCCCACCCCGCGCAGCGTCGGCGGCGAGCAGACCAGCCTGGCCTATGCGGCCAAGGGCATCGAGCGCAAGGGCGCACCGTTCCATGCCACCGGCGATTTCGGCCCGAAGTCCGGCACCATGCGCCTGGACTACGTGCTGCCCTCGACCGGTTTCGAGTACATCGGCAGCGGCGTGTTCTGGCCGGCCAATGAAAGCCCGGAAGCGAAGATCGCCGACGGCAGCGACCACCACCTGGTGTGGGTGGATGTGAAATAACAAAAAGGGGACGGAGGGGATTAAGTCGTCTGTGCCACAAACGACTTAATCCCCTCCGTCCCCTTTTTGCTTTACGGGCGCAGTTCGACGCCGATGGCGTCGGCGGCATCACGCGCGATGGCGCGCGCTTCGTCGATGGTTTCCGCGCGCGCCAGGGTCACGCCCACGCGGCGATGGCCGTGCACGCTCGGCTTGCCGAACAGGCGCACGGCGGTGTCCGGCACCTGCAGGGCGGCGGCGACGTTGTTGAAATACGGCACGCCCTCGCCATGCGCCAGCAGCGCGCACGAGGCCGACGGGCCACTCTGGCGGACCACCGGGATCGGCAGGCCGAGGATGGCGCGCGCGTGCAGCGCGAACTCGCTCAGTTCCTGCGAAACAAGCGTCACCAGGCCGGTGTCGTGGGGGCGCGGCGACACTTCGCTGAACCACACCTCGTCGCCCTTCACGAACAGCTCGACACCGAACAGGCCCCAGCCACCGAGGTCATCGGTGATCACGCGCGAAATCTCTTCGGCACGCGCCAGTGCCGCGCTCGACATCGGCTGCGGCTGCCAGCTTTCGCGGTAATCACCGTCCTTCTGCAGATGGCCGATCGGCGCGCAGAACGAGGTGCCGCCGGCATGGCGCACGGTCAACAGGGTGATCTCGTAGTCGAAATCGATGAAACCTTCGACGATGCAGCGGCCGGCACCGGCACGGCCCCCGGTCTGCGCGTAGTCCCAGGCCGGGGCGATGTCCGCCTCGCTGCGCAGCGTGCTCTGGCCCTTGCCCGAGGACGACATCACCGGCTTGACCACGCAGGGCAGGCCGATGGCGGCCACAGCGGCGCGGTACTCGGCTTCGGTATCGACGAAGCGGTAGGGCGAGGTCGGCAGGCCCAGGGTTTCGGCGGCCAGGCGGCGGATGCCTTCACGGTCCATGGTCAGGCGGGCGGCGCGCGCGGTCGGGATCACCCGCAGGCCCTGCTCCTGTTCCAGCTGGACCAGGGTTTCGGTGTGGATGGCCTCGATCTCCGGCACCACCAGGTGCGGCTGCTCCCGGGCGATCAGGGCACGCAGCGCCATCGCATCGAGCATGTCGATCACGTGCGAGCGGTGCGCGACCTGCATGGCCGGGGCATCGGCATAGCGGTCGGCGGCGATCACTTCCACGCCCAGCCGCTGCAGCTCGATGGCCACCTCCTTGCCGAGTTCGCCCGAGCCGAGCAGCAGCACGCGGGTGGCGGAGGGGGACAACGGAGTTCCAAGCTTGGCCATGGCGGTTCCAGCAGCGATGTGAAGGCGGGTGGGCATTCTAGCTGGCCGACCGTCCCGGCCATGGCATCCGACGAACGGTAGTCGACAAGTGATATCACTTTGATATCTTCATTCCGAACCCTCAAGGACGTACCGCCATGAAAGAGAAGTCGCTGTCTTCGCTCAACGGCCTCGGCACGCTGGCCGGCGCCCTGCTTGTCGCCCTCGCCGGCGGCGCCCTGTTCGTACTGGGGGTAGCAGCCAAGGCCAGCACCGGCTCGCCCAACCTGCTGCTGATGTTGGCAGGCATCCTGGTGGCGGCGCTGGCGGTCTTCGCCCTGGCCGGCCTGTACACGGTCCAGCCCAACCAGGCGGCGGTGCTGAGCCTGTTCGGCAAATACGTGGGCACCGTGAAGGACAACGGCCTGCGCTGGAACAACCCCTTCTATGCCAAGCGCCGGGTCAGCCAGCGCGTGCGCAACTTCGAGAGCGGCAAGCTGAAGGTCAACGAGCTGGACGGCAGCCCGATCGAGATCGCGGCGGTCATCGTCTGGCAGGTGGTCGATGCCTCCGAGGCGGTCTACAACGTGGACGACTACGAGAGCTTCGTGCACATCCAGTCCGAATCGGCGCTGCGCGCGATGGCCACCAGCTACCCCTACGACCAGCATGAGGATGGCCAGCTGGCCCTGCGCAGTCATGCCAGCGAGATTTCCCAGCACCTGAAGAACGAACTGGCCGAGCGCCTGGCCGACGCCGGCGTGCAGGTGATCGATGCGCGCATCAGCCACCTCGCCTACGCCGCTGAAATCGCCCAGGCGATGCTGCAGCGGCAGCAGGCCAACGCGGTGATCGCCGCACGCACGCGCATCGTTGCCGGTGCGGTCGGCATGGTCGAGATGGCCCTGGCCGAACTGCAGAAGAACGGCGTGGTGCAGCTGGACGAGGAACGCAAGGCGCACATGGTCAGCAACCTGCTGACCGTGCGGTGCTCGGATCGCGGCACCCAGCCGATCGTCAATGCAGGCTCGCTGTACTGAGCCACCCTCGCAACGGGGCGCCCCACCGCCCCGCCAGGAGCCCCCATGAGTGAGAAGAAAGCCTATCCGCTGCGCATCAATGCCGAGGTCCTGGCCGCGGCGCAGCGCTGGGCTGATGACGAACTGCGCAGCCTCAACGCGCAGATCGAGTACGTGCTGCGCGACGCCCTGCGCAAGGCAGGACGCCTGCCCAAACCCACGCCATCGTCGGAGGACAAGGAATGAGCAAGCGCTGGAGCTACCAGACCATCGAGGTCAAGACCTCCATGATGGGCGTACTCAAGGCCGAGGATGTCCAGGCCGAGCTGAGCCGGCAGGGCCAGCTGGGCTGGGAGCTGGTCAACATCATCATCCCGGCGCCGATGCGCCCGGCGATGCTGGTGTTCAAGAAGGAGGCCTGAACCATGGGCGGCAGTGACCCGAAACCCTTTGACGTGGCCGAGAGTTCGCCGCTGCGCGTGCTGTGGATCGTGCTGCCGCTGCTGGCTGCCTTCGTGGCCTGCCTGTATGCGCAGCTGTACAAGGCACCGGCGAACGCACCCTGGATCGAAGTTACGCTGTCGCCGCCCTGGTTCCGGATGGGCGGCAGTGCGGCATGGAGCCTGATCGTCATCGCTGTACTCGCTGTCGGGCTGGGGGCCGCATTCTTCCGCCGCCGGGTGGAACTGGCCGGCGATGTGCTGGACGTGCGCTCGACGATGTATCGGCGGCGGGTGCCGGTGGCGCAGTTGCGGCTGGACCAGGCCGAGGTGGTCGACCTGCAGCGTGACCGCCGCTATGGCATCCGTGTCAAAACCAATGGCTATTCAATGCCTGGCTTCTACTCGGGCCACTTCCGCCTGCAGGGAGGCGGCAAGGGCTTCGCCCTGGTCACCGACCGTGCGCGTGTCCTCGCCCTGCCGGTCAGTGATGGCAGCACGCTGCTGCTCAGCGTGGACCGGCCGCAGGCGCTGCTCGATGCGCTGCGCAAGGTGGCCGCGTCGGCACCACGGCAGTAAGCTGAGGCGATGCAACGACGCCCGCCCCTGCTGATCAACACCGAGGCCATCGAGCTGTGGCCCGCCCACCTGTTGCGCGCACGCAGCAACCTGGATGCACGCCTGCTGTCGCAAGCGCAGTGGGTGCTGCGGCGCAAGCGTGATGGCCGCTACCTGGCGGCGGTACTGCCGCACGGCGTGCATTCGATGGTGCCGCGCCTGCCGCGCGAGCCCGGGGTCGAGGAAGCATTGGCGCTGCTGGATGCCTCGGCTGCACGGCCCTTCGGCGCCGGACTGGAAGATCAGTGGCTGCCGCTGGCGGGGCTACAGCAGCGCCTTCAGCAGCTGGGACTGGATGCACAGCGCTATGCCGACCACAGCGGCCTGCCGCTGGAACCCGAACCCTGCCTGCTGCATTTTGCCGGCCGCGATCGCTTCGCCCGCCCGCTGTGGCTGCGCCGTGGCGCCGCGCAGGGCTGGCGGCGGATGCGACTGCACGCAGCACAGGATGGCATTGCGCTGGACGCCATCTCCGGCTTCCGCAGCCATGCCTACCAGTTGGGCATCTTCGAACGGAAGCTGGCGCGCGGCTTGAGCGTGGCAGAGATCCTGAAGGTGAATGCCGCACCGGGTTTCAGCGAACACCACAGCGGCCACGCGCTGGACATCGGCACACCGGGCGACGCCCCGGCCGAAGAATCGTTCGAAGCCACCGACGCGTTTGCGTGGCTGCAGGCGAATGCCGGTGGGCATGGCTTCCAGCTGAGCTACCCGCGCGACAACCCGCACGGCATCGTCTACGAACCGTGGCACTGGTGCTGGAGACCGGCCAACGGCTGAGCCCCTCGTGGCGGCCGCAGGGCGAAATTCATGGAGCTGTCCGGGCGGGTAGGCTGGGCAGGGTACGCCGTGAATCCATCCCTGGAGGCTTAGCCGCGCCATCCATGGCGCGGATACCCCAGCCCAGCCCACCCGCCCGGCCTCTGACAGTTTCCGTGTGCGTCCGCCACGGAATGGAACAAGAGAGCAAAGACAAAAGCGGGTCGCTTCGCTCGAAGCCTCTATAACGGATCAGCGCGCGGCTGTTGGGTCCGCCTTCAAGCGAGCCGAGCACCGCAGGTCCGGCGAGGGCGAAGAGGTGCGGGTGTCTGAGCGCAGCGAGTTCCCGCACCGCCCCTCGACGGGCCGAGGAGCGCAGGGGACCGGTGCGCAGCACCGGCTCGCGGCCGGCGGCGCGTTTCTTTTGGTTACTTTTCTTTTCGCGCGAAAAGAAAAGTAACGCCCATGAACCCTTAGGATCGCATCGGCATGGATCGAAGCGACAGCCCTGCGACCGTCACCGCCTCAATGCATTGATCGCCAGCAGCACCCATCCAGCCATCATGCTGGTGCCACCGATCGGTGCCATCCGCGTCGGCCACTGCCACAACGCACCGCCCACCAGGCTGCCGGAAAACAGCAGCACGCCCAGCAGCAGCACGTACAACGCCAGGTGCGCGATCGCACCCTGCGCGCGCGGCCCGAGCGCCACCAGTACCGCGCCATGCGCGAACGCATAGAGCGCCGCCATGTTCAGATGCTGCTGCGCCAGCGGGTCGGCCACACCGTGCGAGGCATAGGCCGACAGGCCGATAGAGGCGGCGGCCAGCAGCGCCCCCAGGCAGGCCAGCAGTGATGGCTTACGTGCGCGACGTTCGAGATTGAACATGTGGGCTCCTTGCGCAGCGCCCTTGCCGGGCGCCAGATGAAAAAAAACGCGCCGCAATGAGCGGCGCGTTTTCGTGTCCAACACTACATGGGTCAGCCGAGGCTTACTTGACGGCCCAGTAGATATCGTAGGTCGCTTCCGGGGTGAACGACTTGTCCAGACCGTCCTTCCAGGTTTCGTACGGACGATCGACCACTTCCGAACCGTTGGTCACAGCCCAGGCACGCAGGCCGTTGCGGGCCACGTCCAGACCCGCCATGTGGCCGGTGTAGGCGGCATGCGCCGAACGGTGCGGAGCCACGTGCACGTACTTGACCGGAGCGCCGCCGTCGATCTTGACGGTCAGCTCTTCAGCGGTGGCACCTTCAGCACCCTTCTTCTTCACCGGCTGGGCGATGTCGAAGGCGTACTTCTCCTGACCGAAATCGGTGGTGATGATGCGGAACGGACCGGCGGCTTCAAGGCCGTTGGCCTCCATCACGCGCTTGATCCACTCCTGGTTGTCCTTGATGGACTTGGTGATCGTGTCCTGACCGCGGTCCACGTTACCGGCGTTGACGACCAGCAGGTCTTCAGCCGGCACATTGACGATGGCCAGATCGGTCAGCGGGGCTTCCGGGGTGCGGTAGTCCACGTTCGGGACGCTGGCCAGCATGTTGGCCATACGCGACAGACCCATCTTGATGTCGTCGCCGATCTGGCGGCTGACATACAGGCCGGCATAACGGCCGAACAGGTCGAAGCCGTACTTCACCGAGTAGTCCTGGGTGATCTTGACGTTGCGGCCACCCTTGCCGGTCGGCTCCAGCGTGAAGGTGGTGATCTTGTCGTGACCCTTGGTGGCGTCATCGATGGCGATCGCAACACGCTTGTTCTCTTCGGCTTCGGTGATCTTCCAGGAACCGGTGCCCAGGTCCTTGGAGGTGAAGTCGAGAGTGGCACCGACGCCGGAGGCCGGGCCGGACAGCTTCAGTTCAACGGCGGGATCGCGCAGTACCAGCGGGTTCCAGTCCTTGAAGCGGCGCAGGCTGCTGACCGTGTCGTACACGATCGTCATCTTGCGGTTGGTCTCGATGCTTTCGGTGATGTGACGCTCGCCCGGCAGACATACGCCAATGATGACGAACAGGCCAGCCACGATCCCCAAGGCGATCAGGAACTCGATAATACGGGTCATTCAGAGAGTCTCCGGGGCCGATCCCACGGCCGGGTTGATTGAAGCGAAGCGCCAATCCTAGCAGGCTTCGCGGGCATTGTTTATCGGGATTGGCGCACCGGTTTCCCTGCCGGCTGCGTATTTGTATGGACAAAGAATTCGAAGGGTACCGCATACCGATACCCGTGAAGTAGGGGGCAACCCCACCCGAAGGCCATGACTGGACCTCAAGTCATTGTCCTGAAAAGGTTTTCCTCAGACCAGCTGGAGTTCGAACGCCTTCAGTACGGCGCGCGTACGGTCGCGCACGCCCAGCTTGGACAGGATGTTGGACACGTGGTTCTTGATGGTGCCTTCGGCCACACCCAGCGAGTTGGCGATCTCCTTGTTGGAGAAGCCACTGGCCATCAGGCGCAGGATCTCGGTCTCGCGGTCGGTCAACGGGTCCGGGCGGTCCAGGCTGACGAACTCGTTGCGCATGTGCTCCAGGCCGGACAGCAGGCGCTGGGTCACGGCCGGCTGCACCAGCGAACCGCCGTCGGCCACGGTGCGGATGGCACCGACCAGCTGCGCCAGGGTCACGTCCTTGAGCAGGTAGCCCTTGGCTCCGGCCTTGAGCCCGGCCAGCACCAGCTGGTCGTCGTCGAAGGTGGTGAGGATGATGGTCGGTGGCAGCTGCTCCTGGCGCGACAGAACCTGCAGCGCCTCCAGCCCGGACATCACCGGCATGCGCATGTCCATCAGCACCACGTCGGGGCGCACCTGCGGTATCAGCTCGACCGCCTGCCGGCCATCGCCGGCCTCGGCCACCACCTCGATACCGTCGTCGAGCGCCAGCAGGGAGCGGATTCCCTGCCGCACCAGGGTTTGGTCGTCGACCAGGCAGACGCGAATCATCAACGCACTCCTTCAGGAACCTTGGTAAGGGCGGCCACCAGCACCGTTGCCGGCACCGTCGCCCGCAGCCGGAAGCCTTCACCGGGACGGGTTTCGACCTGCAGCTGGCCACCACATTGTTGCAGGCGCTCGCGCATGCCGCGCAAGCCATTGCCCACATTGACCATATCCGCGCCGACGCCGTCGTCGCGGGCCTCCACCACCACCCGGTCGGGGGCTTCACGGTACACCTTGATCCACAGGTGGCGGGCGCCGGCATGGCGCACCGCGTTGGTGATGATCTCCTGGGTACAGCGCAGCAGCACGTGGGCCCGCTGCGGGTCCTCCACGTTCAGCGGATCCTCGATCTCCAGCTGGATGTCCAGCGAGGGCACGTTCTCGGTCAGCGGGCGCAGCGCCGCCGCCAGATCGATGGCGCCGGTCTCGCGCAGCTGGCTGACCACCTCACGCACGTTGCCCAGCAGCAGCTTGGCCAAGGCATGCGAGCGCTTCACATGGTCCAGCGCCTGGCCCTCGGCCAGGTGACCGGCCACTTCGAGGTTCAGGGTCAGTGCGGTCAGCTGATGCCCCAGGAGATCGTGCAGCTCACGCGAAATGCGGGTTCGCTCGTTGACGCGGGCGCTTTCGGCCAGCAGGGCACGAGTGGCACGCAGTTCCGAATTGAGCCTGCGCTGCTCGTCGCGGGCCTGGGTCTGCTGTCTCGCGACAAGGCTGGTCACGAAGATGAACATGGAAAAGCCGCCATACAGCAGCGATTGCATCACGGCTTCGAACAGCGGGAAGTTCAGCAGTATGTAATAGACCGGGGCCACCGCCAGCTGGCTGACCAGCAGCCACAGCACGCACAGACGCGCCGACAGCATCCACGGAATGACGCCGGCAGCCACCATCATCAGGATGCTGCCCAGGCCCGAACCACTGAGGAAACTGACGCCCAGCGCCGACACCGTCAGCAGCAGCAGCAGGCCGCGGTCCAGCCAGGTGGTGTGACTGTCGCTGTCACTGCGCAGGAGGCGGGTCAGCCAGTAGTACGCGGCGCCGAAGGACAGGTAGGCGACGAACAACAGGATCGCCCAGCTGCCCATATCGCTGCGGCTGTGCAGGTTCTCGAATTGCGAGTACGCCAGTGGCAGGCCGACCATGACCCAGGTAAACAGGCCGGCCAGACGGAGGACGCGGGTATGGCTGAGGACTCCCAACATGCCAGCACTCTACGGGCCCGGCCCGCGTCGCGCACTCCCACGGAAGTCATGCATCCGAGGTCCCCTGTTCATGCCGCAGCCCACCCCGGGCATGCAATAATCGTGCGCAGGGTCCAATTTGACGGACCAACCGCGTTACCCCACGGAGTCACAATGTCGATTGTCATCCGCGACGTGCGCGAGCACGAGCTCGATTCCGTCCTGGCTTTGAACAACAACGCTGGCCTGGCCATCCTTCCCCTGGATGCGGCCCGCCTGCGCCTGTTCTACGAAACCGCTGAATATTTCCGCGTCGCCGAGCGCGACGGCAACCTGGCCGGCTTCCTGATCGGCTTCGGCAGCGACAGCCAGCACGACAGCAGCAACTTCGCCTGGTTCAAGCAGCAGCTGGACACCCCGTTCTTCTATATCGACCGCATCGTGGTCGCCAGCCGCCGTCGTGGCGGTGGCGTCGGCCGTGCGTTCTATGCCGACGCGCAGAGCTTTGCCGAGCTGCGCTACCCGCAGATGACCTGCGAAGTCTTCCTCGACCATGGCGCCGATGCCGCCCTGCTCTTCCACGGCAGCTTCGGCTTCCGCGAGCTGGGCCAGAACACCATGCCGCAGGTCGACGTGCGCGCCAGCATGCTGGCCAAGGAACTGTGCAGCTACCCGTGGGTCCAGGAGACCTACGGCGGCAAGCTGCCGGATGTGGCATGGACACGTGCCCGGCATCTGCCGGCGCAGGCACAGCGGCCGACGGGGACCTGAGCGTGGCGGTGAATTTCGATTATGAACAGGCCGGTGAACTGAAGATCGGCCAGGTGGGCATCGCCAACCTGCGCATCCGTACCCTTGATGTCGAACGCCTCGTGCAGGAAATGCGCGAACGCGTCACCCGTGCGCCGAAACTGTTCGGCCGCGCCGCGGTGATCCTCGACTTCGGCGGCCTGAGCCAGGTGCCGGACGTGGCCACCGCGCAGGCGCTGGTCGATGGCCTGCGCAGTGCCGGCGTGCTGCCGGTGGCGCTGGCCTATGGCACCAGCGCGGTCGACCTGCTCTCGCAGCAGCTCGGGCTGCCACTGCTGGCCAAGTTCCGCGCCCAGTACGAGCGTGCCGAGGCCGAGCCGGCCCCGCCGCCGCCCGCGCCGGAACCGCGTCGCGCAGCCCGTGCCGAACCGAAGCCGGCACCGGCCACGCCGGTGGCCAAGGTTGCCGACGCCGCCGCACCGCAGCCGGGCCGCATGCAGCTGGGCAACGTGCGTTCGGGCCAGCAGCTGTACGCTGAAAACTGCGACCTGACCGTGATGGCCACCGTCGGCGCCGGCGCCGAGGTCATCGCCGATGGCAGCATCCACATCTACGGCACCCTGCGCGGCCGCGCGCTGGCAGGGGCACAGGGCAACACCGCGGCACGCATCTTCTGCCGTGATTTCCATGCGGAACTGGTCGCCATTGCAGGCCACTACAAGGTACTGGACGATGTCCCGGACTCCCTGCGCGGCAAGGCCGTGCAGGTGTGGCTGGAACAGGACCAGATCAAGATCGCTGCGCTGGACTGACGCAGCACCCAAACAGAATCATCAGGAGAAGTCCTTTGGCTGAAATCATCGTAGTCACCTCCGGCAAGGGCGGCGTCGGCAAGACCACTTCCAGCGCGAGCCTGGCCTGCGGCCTGGCACGGCGCGGCAAGAAGGTGGCGGTGATCGACTTCGACGTCGGCCTGCGCAACCTCGACCTGATCATGGGCTGCGAACGCCGCGTGGTGTACGACTTCGTCAACGTCGTGCACGGCGAAGCGACCCTCAAGCAGGCCCTGATCAAGGACAAGCGCTTCGAGAACCTGTACGTGCTGGCCGCCTCGCAGACCCGCGACAAGGACGCACTGACCCAGGAAGGCGTGGGCAAGGTCCTGAAGGACCTGGCCGCCGACGGCTTCGACTACATCATCTGCGACTCCCCGGCCGGCATCGAGAAGGGCGCCTTCCTGGCGATGTACTTCGCCGACCGTGCGGTGGTGGTGGTGAACCCGGAAGTGTCGTCGGTGCGCGACTCGGACCGCATCATCGGCCTGCTCGACTCGAAGACCCACAAGGCCGAGTCCGGCCAGGACGTGCCGGCCTTCCTGCTGCTGACCCGCTACACCCCGCTGCGCGTGGAAAGCGGCGAGATGCTCAGCATCGCCGACGTCGAGGAAGTGCTCGGCCTGAAGGCGATCGGCGTGATCCCCGAGTCGGGTGACGTGCTCAACGCCTCCAACAAGGGCGAGCCGGTCATCCTGGATGTCGAGTCCGCAGCCGGCCAGGCCTACGACGACGCCGTCGCGCGCATCCTCGGCGAAGAACGCCCGATGCGCTTCACCAACGTCGAGAAGAAGGGCTTCTTCAGCAAGCTGTTCGGAGGGTAAGCATGGGCCTGTTTGATTTCCTCAAAGCGAAGAAGACCACCGCCGAAACCGCCAAGAACCGCCTGCAGATCATCATCGCGCAGGAGCGCAGCAACCGCGGCGGCCCCGATTACCTGCCGCTGCTGCAGCGCGAGCTGCTGGAAGTGATCAAGAAGTACGTGAACATCGACGTCGATGCAGTGAAGGTCGACCTGGTGAAGGATGGCCAGCACGATGTGCTGGACATCTCCGTGGCGCTGCCTGAAGGCCCGGACAAACCCTGAAGCTCTGCCCCGCATGACCGATACGACAACCGCCGTGGACATCACCTGCGTGGGCGACATCGCCTTCGCTGATGCGCAGTGCCTGCTCGCCGCGCATGGCCTGCAGCTGCACCACGTCGCGGCCGGTGAACCGATTCCCGGCAGCTACTGGGGCGAGCCCGAGGCCGGCATCATCGCCAGCAACGTGTACGTGCGCGATGACACGCCCGTGCACTCGATGCTGCACGAAGCTTGCCATCTGATCGTGCTACCGCCGGAGCGGCGTGCGCAGGTGCATACCGACGCCACCGACTCGGTGGCCGAGGAAGATGCCACCTGCTACCTGCAGATCGTGCTGGCCGGGCAGCTGCCTGGCGTTGGCAGTGCGCGGTTGATGGCCGACATGGATGCCTGGGGGTATACGTATCGGCTGGGGTCGACACAGGCGTGGTTTGAGCAGGACGCCGAAGACGCGAAGGCATGGTTGATCGAACGCGGATTGCCGGTGGCGTAACGCATCGGTAGTGCCGGCCGTTGGCCGGCAACCTCATGAACCCGTGCAGCATTACCTGGTTGCCGGCCAGCGGCCGGCACTACCCCATCAGCCCTGCCCTGCCAGCGCGCGCAGGGAAATGCCGACGATGTAGGCCAGGTAGGTGCCGGTGGCGTAGCCCATCGTGCCCAGCAACACGCCCACCGGCGCCAGGGCCGGATGGAACGCTGCAGCCACCACCGGCGCCGAAGCCGGGCCACCGATGTTCGACTGCGAACCGATCGCGAAATAGAAGAACGGCACCTTCAGCAGCTTGCCCAGGCACCACAGCAGCGCGATGTGCACGGCAATCCAGATCAGGCCGAGCAGGAACAGCCACGGGCGGTCCAGCAGCGCCAGCAGATCCATCTGCATGCCGATGCAGGCAATCAGGAAGTACAGCAGCAGCGAACCCAGCCGCGAGGCGCCCGCCCCTTCCAGCGTGCGTGCACGGGTGAAGCTCAGGCTCAGGCCCAGCGTGGTCGACAGCACCACCACCCACACGAACGGCGCATCCAGGCTGAACTGCGAGGCCCAGCTGGCATTGGCCTTGAACCATGCTGCCAGCGGCGCACCGATCGCGTGTGACAGACCCACGCCGCCGAAGGCCACCGCCACGATCAGCATCAGGTCGGTGAGGCTGGGAATACGCTCGTGCTCGGCCTGGAAGCGCGCGATGCGCTCCTTCAGCTCATCGATGGCCGACGTGTCGGCACCGCTGCGCGCGTCGATCTTCGCTGCGCGCCCGGCCAGGAAGATCAGCGCGGCCATCCACACGTAACCGACACCGACATCGACCACCGCGAACTGGCCGAACGTGGTGGCGTTGACGTCGAACACTTCGCGCATCGCCAGCATGTTGGCACCGCCGCCGATCCAGCTGCCGGCCAGTGCGGCCATGCCGGCCCAGGTGTCACCGGCCACCGTTTCCGGATGCAGCGCGCGCATCACCAGGAACACCACCACCGCACCCAGCATGATGCTGGCGGACGCACCCAGGTACATCAGCACCAGCTTCGGGCCGAGCCGCAGGATGCCCTTGATGTCCACCGCCAGGGTCAGCAGGATCAGCGCTGCCGGCAGCAGGATGTCGCGTGCGATCGGGTTGTAGAGCCTGGTGTTCTGGCCGTCGATCAGGCCGACGGTGTTGTAGATGCCGGGAATCAGGTAGCACAGCAGCAGTGCCGGCACGAAGGTGTAGAAGCGTTTCCACAGGCCCTGCTCGCGCGAGGCGGTCCAGAACACGGCGCCCAGGGTGGCGGCGATCAAACCGAAGACGACGATGTCGTTCTGGATCAGGGCGGTCGAGGGCATGCAGGCGCTCTGGGTAGAGCCGGCCGCTGGCCGGCTGCTGTTGGCGGCAGATCAGGAAGGTGTGCCGACCAACGGTCGGCACCCACCGGTACAGCAGATGGCGAAACAAAAGCGCCGCCCCGAAGGGCGGCGCTGCAGTCATCAGTTGCCGATGTGCTGCTTCAGCCAGGCATTGACGGTGTCATGCCACAGGATGCTGTTGTTCGGCTTCAGCACCCAGTGGTTTTCATCCGGGAAGTACAGGAACTTCGATTCGATGCCCTGGCGCTGGGCAGCAGTGAACGCGGCCAGGCCCTGCTCGACCGGAATACGGAAGTCCTGCTGGCCGTGGATGACCAGGATCGGCTTCTTCCAGTCCGCCACGTGGTTGACCGGGTTGAACTTCTCGTAGTTCGCCGCCTTCTGGTACGGCGTACCGCCCTGCTCCCACTCGGTGAACCACAGTTCTTCGGTGGCGTAGCCCATCATGCGCTGGTCGAACACGCCGTCATGGTTGACCAGGCACTTGAACGGGCCGTTCCAGTTGCCGGCGATCCAGTTGACCATGAAGCCGCCGTAGCTGGCGCCCAGCGCACAGGCCTTGTCACCGTTGAGGAAGGAATACTTCTTCAACGCCGCATCCCAGCCCTTCTGCAGGTCTTCCAGCGGGCGGTCGCCCCAGTGCTGGCTGATCGCATCGGTGAAGGCCTGGCCATAGCCGGTGGAGCCGTGGAAGTCGATCATCACCACGGCGTAGCCCTGGCCCGCATAGGTCTGCGGATTCCAGCGGTAGCTCCAGCCATTGCCGAAGCTGCCCTGCGGGCCACCGTGGATCAGGAACGCGACCGGGTACGACTTGCCTTCCTGGTAGTTGTGCGGCTTGACCACATAGCCGTGCACGGTGTCGTTGTTCCAGCCCTTGAACTCGAACTGTTCGTAGTCACCGAAGCTGACGTCCTTGAGCACGTCGCCAGCGGCCGGGGTCAGCGCGCGCAGCTCGCCGATGGCTTCGCCGGCGGCCGGCAGCAGGCCGACCAGCACCTGGTCGTTGCTCTTCAGGCTGTTGCGGGTGATCGCCACGCTGGTGCCGGCCACGTCCACCGAGGTCACGCTGCCGTCGCCGATCAGCTTGGTGGCCTTGCCGCTGGCCACGTCGATCTGGAACAGCGGGTGCTCGCCGAGGTCATCGGCGGTGGTGTAGATGCTGGAGCCGTCGGCGGACAGGGTGATGCCGCCCGCCGAGCGATCCCACTGCGGCGCGATCTCACGGCTCTTGCCGCTGGCCAGGTCCATCGCCATCAGGCCGAAGCGGTCGGCCTCGAAGCCCGGGCGCTTCATCGCACGGTAGAACAGGGTCTTGCCGTCGGCACTGAACACCGGGCCGGCATCCCAGGCCGGATTGGAGGCGGTCAGGTTGACTGGCGCCTGCTTGCCCGCAGCGTCGAAGCGGTACAGGTCGAAGTTGGTCGACCACGGCTCCTGCTTGCCGGCCACGCGGATGCTGGCCACCACGCTGGCGCCATCCGGCGACCACGCGAAATCGTCATTGCCACCGAACGGCTTGGACGGTGCATCGCCGTCGATGGTCGCGCTCAGCGCCGAGGCGCCCTTGACCGCCCCGGCCTTGGCTGCCGGCAGCGGTGCCACGAACAGGGTGTTGCGGCGGCCGTCGTTCCAGGTATCCCAGTGGCGCACGAACAGCGAATCCCACACCTGGCCGCTGGCCTTGGCGTCCTTCTTTTCCTTCAGCTTCTTCTCGGTGCATGCCAGATCCGAGGCACAGGCCTGGAACACGCCGGCACTGAACAGCACGCGGTCGTCCTGCGGTGACACGTGGTAGCTGTCAACGTCCACCGGGAAGTCGGTCAGCTGACGCGGGGTGCCGCCGTTGATCGGCTGCGCGTACAGCTGCTGGCTGCCGTTCTTGGCACTGAGGAAATAAACGGTCTGGCCATCGGCCGACAGCGACGCGGAATTGACGCTCCAGCCAGCCGGGGTGATCTGCTTCGGCGGAGCGGCGTCACGCGTGCGCAGGTTGCGCGCGAACAGCGCGGTGGAGGCCTTCAGGTTGGCGTCCACGCTGCGCTTGGCGAACACCACAGTGCCACCGTCCGTGGTCAGTACCGGCGCGGAGACGCGGTCCATGGCCACCATGTCGCGGACTTCCAGGCCACGGGCAGCGGCAACGCTGGGCAGGGCAGCCAGCAGGCTCAGTGGCAGCAGGGCATGACGCAGTTTCATCGGGGTCTCCGCAGGACGGCAAAAAACCGATGGTAGGCCCGTGCGGCCGGGGCTGCCAAGGCCATCGGTCATGGCTGCCCGCGGGGTTGGCCCCGCCGCCAGAAAAAGCAAACCGCGCCGTAGCGCGGTTTGCGGTAGTGCCGGCCGCTGGCCGGCAACCAGGGGTATCACGGGATTCCGGGATTGCCGGCCAGCGGCCGGCACTACCCGTCCCTACGCCTTGGTGTACTTGCCGGTGCGGTAAATCAGCCAGCCCACCAGGAACAGCACGGCCAGGCCGATCCACTGCGCGCCCGGCAGGTGGAACGGCACGGCCAGCACGTCGGCGCGGCTGCTGACCACGATCGGAATCGCGATGGCGATGCCCATCAGTGCCTCACCGGTGATCAGGCCCGCAGCGAACAGCACGCCCGGCTTGTGCACGCGGTCGCGGCCTTCTTCGTCATCGGCGCGCACCTTGTGGAAGCGCTCGACCAGGTGGGCGATCAGGCCGCCGAGGAAGATCGGCACCATCAGCTCCAGCGGCAGGTAGATGCCGATGGCGGCGGCCAGCACCGGCACGCGGAAGCGTGCGTTGCGCGACTTCAGCCAGCTGTCGAAGGCAATGATGGCGGCACCGACCACGGCACCGATGCCGATGAAGGTCCACGGCAGTTCGCCGCCGAACAGGCCCTTGGCCACCGAGGCCATCAGGTTTGCCTGCGGCGCAGCCAGCGCGTTCGGGTGCAGCTCGGACTTCACGCCGATGCCGTAGGCGGTGGCCAGCAGGTTCAGCACTGGGGCCATGATCAGCGCACACGAGAAGGCACCGATGCCCAGCATCAGCTGCTGCTTCCACGGGGTGGCACCTACGATATAGCCGGCCTTGAGGTCCTGCAGGTTGTCACCGCCAACCGCTGCGGCGCAGCACACCACCGCGCCGATCATGATCGCCGCCACCGCGCCCAGCGGCGCACCGCCGGCACCGACCGGCTTGAGGCCATCGGCGCCCAGCAGCACCACCAGCACGGCCGAGGCGAACAGGATGGTGGAGATGGTGATGCCCGACACCGGGTTGTTGGACGAACCGATCAAGCCGGCCAGGTAGGCCGAGACCGACACGAACAGGAAGCCGGCAACGATCATGATGATGGTCATCGGGATCGACACGTGCCACTGGCCGACGATGGCCTGGTACAGGGCCAGCAGCGGCAGCACGAAGACCACCAGGGCCACCAGCATCCACTTCATCGGCAGGTCGCGCTCGGTGTGCGCAAGCACCGGGCCACCGCTCTTGCGGGCGGCGGCAAAGCCGCTCTTGACGCCATTGAGCAGCGACTTGCGCAGCGAGATCAGGGTCCAGATGCCGCCGATCAGCATTGCGCCGACCCCCAGGTAACGCATCTTCGCGCCCCAGATGGCGAACGCCGCTTCGGTGGAGGATGCCGTGGCGACCGACGCGGCCAGTGCCGGATCGGTGTTCATGAAGAACGCCTGGTAGATCGGGATGGCGATGTGCCAGGTCAGGATCGAGCCGGACACGACCACGATGCCGACGTTGAGGCCGACGATGTAGCCCACGCCCAGCAGTGCCGGCGACAGGTTGGTACCGATGAAGGCGGTGACCTTGGAACTGCCGACATAGGCCGAGGTGGCCCAGGCATCGGGAATCAGGCGCATGCCGCTTTCCGCGGCCAGCTTGACGAAGGCACCGATGACTGCCGACAGGCCGAGGATCTTCAGGCCCGGGCCCGGGTTCTCACCGGCCTTGAGCACTTCGGCCGCAGCCTTGCCTTCCGGGAACGGAAGCGGGTCTTCAACGATCATCGAACGGCGCAGCGGCACCGAGAACAGCACGCCCAGCAGGCCACCGAGGCCGGCGATGCCCAGCACCCACCAGTACTTGAAGTCCGGCCAGTAGCCCATGATCACCAGCGCCGGGATGGTGAAGATCACACCGGCGGCGATCGACGAACCGGCCGAGGCGCCGGTCTGCACGATGTTGTTTTCAAGGATGGAGCCACCGCCCAGCAGGCGCAGCACGCCCATGGAAATCACCGCGGCGGGAATGGCGGTGGCGATGGTCAGGCCTGCGAACAGACCGAGGTAGGCGTTTGCGGCCGACAGCACCACCGCCAGCACGATGGCCAGGGCCACTGCGCGGAAGGTGAGCTGCTTGGGCGCAGCGTCGTGGTTCATGGAAGCCCCTGCTGGCAAAAAATCCCTGCCACGCTAGCGTTCAGGGCAGATCAAGTCCAGCGTGCCAAAGGATGGGGGCGTGTGCTGCAGCGCAATGGGCCAGTACGTGGACCGGCAATCGACCGACCCGGCAAAGTCCGGCTGGGCGCGAAGCAAATGATATGTTATATCTTAATGCTACCTTGCTGTTACTGCATCGCATGCCCCCTTCCCCCTCCCCTCGCCTGGCCTCCATCGACCAGCTGCGCGGCACCGTGATGCTGTTGATGTTGCTGGACCACGTGCGCGAGACCTTCTTCCTGCAGCATCAGGTAAGCGACCCGATGGACGCATCGACGGTCTCCCCTGCGCTGTTCGCCTGCCGTCTGCTGGCCCACCTGTGTGCGCCCGTGTTCGTCCTGTTGACCGGGCTGTCGGCCTGGTTGTACGGCCAGCGCCAGGCGGATCCGCGCCGGGCCACAGCCACGTTCCTGCTCAAGCGCGGGCTGTTCCTGGTGGTGCTGGAACTGACCGTGGTGAACTTCGCCTGGACCTTCCAGCTGCCGCCGGAAACGCTGTACCTGCAGGTGATCTGGGCCATCGGGCTGAGCATGATCGCGCTGGCCGGCCTTCTGTGGCTGCCGCGCCTGGCCCTGCTGGTGCTGGCAGTCGCGGTGGTGGCCGGGCACAACCTGTTGGACGGCGTGCGAGTGGAAGGCCACGGTCTGCTGGCGATGCTGTGGAAAGTGCTGCACCAGCGCGACTGGATCGAGACCGGCGCGCTGCGCCTGCGCACTTCCTACCCGGTGCTGCCGTGGATCGGGGTAATCGCGCTGGGCTACCTGATGGGGCCGTGGTTCGCCCGCGACCGCGACCCCGCGCAACGCCAGCGCTGGCTGCTGTGCGCAGGCGTCGGCGCGCTGGCCCTGTTCGCCCTGCTGCGGTTCGCCAACCAGTACGGGGATGCACCGTGGCAGTACCAGACCAGCACGCTGCGCACCTGGATGAGCGTGTTCAACATCACCAAGTACCCGCCGTCGCTGCAGTTCCTGCTGTTGACCCTGGGCGTGGGATTGTTGCTGCTGCGCCTGTACGAATGGCCGCCACTGGCGCGTGCGCTGCGCCCGCTGGCCGATGTCGGCGCCGCGCCGATGTTCTTCTACCTGCTGCACCTGTATGTGCTGAAGGGGCTGTACCTGGCCGCGCTGGCGATCTGGGGGCCGACACACGGTGATCTGTACGCACTGGATTCGGTGGCCGGCCTGCTGCTGGTGGCCTGTGCGCTGGCGGTGGTGCTGTATCCGCCGACGCGGGCATTTGCGCGGTTCAAGGCACGAAGGCGCGATCTGGCGTGGCTGCGGTACCTGTGATCGCCCAGGCCAGTCCGGCAATCCACGCATGGCGTGGATCTACTGAAAGCGGATCGGGCCACAGGCCTATAATTCCGCGATGAATTCCACCGCTATCGCTTCCGACGATTTCCTGGGCCATCCCAAGGGCGTCTACGTCTGCTTCTTCACCGAAATGTGGGAGCGCTTCTCCTTCTACGGCATGAAGGCGCTGCTGCTGCTGTATCTCACCAAGTACCACCTGTTCGGCGACAAGGCCGGCCTGGACCTGCTCGGTGCCTACGGCGGCCTGGTGTACTGCATTCCGGTGTTCGGCGGCATGCTGGCCGACCGCTGGCTGGGCATGCGCCGGGCGGTGCTGTTCGGCGGCATCCTGCTGGTGCTCGGCCACCTCGGCATGGCATTCGAAGGTCACGCGGCCTATCGGGTCAACGGTGAAGTGGTGCGCGATACCTCGGCACTGGCGGTGACCTACCTGTCGCTGGCGCTCATCATCATGGGCGTCGGCTTCCTCAAGCCGAACATCTCCACCATCGTCGGCAAGCTGTACGCCAAGGACGACCCGCGCCGTGATTCGGGCTTCTCGCTGTTCTACGCCGGCATCAATCTCGGCGCACTGTTCTCGTCGCTGGTGTGCGGCTTCCTCGGCGAGGCCTATGGCTGGAAGTACGGTTTCGGTGCGGCCGGCATCGGCATGCTGGCCGGCCTGGCGATGTTCCTGTGGGGCCAGAAGTACCTGCAGGGCCATGCCGAACCGCCGCAGCCGGCCGCGCTGAAGCAGAAGGTGCTGGGCCTGCCGCGCGAATGGCTCATCTATCTGTGCGCGATGCTCGGTGTATTGCCGGTGGCGTGGTTGATGTGGGCAGCCGGCAACGGCGCGTTCGCGCTGGGCGGTGAAATCAGCCTGGCACTGATGCTGATGCTGGTGGTGCTGGGCGGCGTGCTGGTCTGGTTCGCCTGGTTCACCGGCAGCAAGTGCACGCCGGTACAGCGCCAGCAGATGATCGCGCTGATGGTGCTGATCTTCATGGCACTGGTGTTCTTCACGATGTACGAGCAGTCGTATGGCTCGTGGGTGACCTTCACCGACCGCCTGCTGACCAAGGACATCGTGCCCTCGCTGGTGATCACCGGCGGTACGCCGCTGCCGTGGTCGATCATCTCGCTGCTGCTGGCACCGCTGGGCTTCGTGGTCAGCGCGCGCCTGTCCGAACGGCGCCCCGGCTCGACCGCACCGCGTGCGTTCTTCATCGGCATCGTTGCGCTGATGCTGGTGCTGCTGGTGCGCGACTGCCTGGTGATTCCGCAGACCGCCGGTTCGCTGACCTACCTGGGCGGCCTGTTCCTGGTGCTGCTGGCACCGGCCTTCGCCGCGCTGTGGACCTGGATGGACCGCCGCGGCTGGGAACCGGGCAAGCCGGTGAAATCAGCGTGGGGCCTGGTGATCGGTGCGCTGTCGTTCGTGCCACTGGCACTGGCCGCACAGCAGGTCGGCGCCACCGGCGAGATGGCCAGCGTGTGGTGGCTGGTGCTGGCCTACTTCCTGCTGGCCAGCGGTGAGATGTGCCTGTCGCCGGTCGGCCTGTCGGCAGTGACCCAGCTGGCCGTGCCGCGGGTGATGAGCCTGATGATGGGCACCTGGTTCCTGGCCACCGCATTCTCGGAAACGCTGGCCGCGCTGTTCGGCAAGCTGGCCGCGATCGAGGTGCCGGAGGGCGAATCGCTGGACATGGTGGCCGCTGCCGGCGCCTATGCGCACCTGTTCTGGCTGCTGATGTGGATCGGCCTGGGCTGTGCGCTGGCCGCCTTCATCGCCGCGCCGCTGCTGAAGAAGATGATGCACGGGGTCAAGTAAGCCTGATGCAGGCGAACTCCGGGGGCGGCGGATCGATCATCCGCCGCCCCCGGCTTGTTCAGGGCGCGCTGCTCTTCTCCGCAGGTGCGGCCTGCCCGGCCACCTGGCCCCCCAGGCTGCGCGAGAGGAAGGCCAGCAACCTGCTGTAGTACGCACGTTGGTTGGCAGGGGAATAGAAACCATGCCCTTCATCCTTGACGTACAGGGTTTCCACCGGCGAGCCGGCCTTCTTCAACGCAGCTTCCATGCGTTCGCTGTGCACGATCGGCGCACGTTGATCCTGGCCACCCGCGGCCAGGAATACCGGCACCCGCACCTGCGCGGCCAGATTCACCGGGGAACGCTCTGCCAGATCCTTGGGCGATCCCAGCCAGTTCCGCAGGTAGGCCAGGCCTGACTCGTCGCTCTGGATGTCTCCGCGGGCGTACATCAACGGCAGGTCGTAGATGCCGACGTAGCCGGCCGCGCACTGGTACAGGCCCGGTTCGCGCACCGCCCCCATCATCGCCGCATAGGCACCGTAACTGGCCCCATAGATACAGATGCGGTTCTTGTCGGCCACGCCCTGTTCGATCGCCCAGCGCGTGGCATCGGTGACGTCATCCTGCATCGACAGCCCCCATTGCTTTCGCGCGGCCTGCATGTGGGCCCGGCCATAGCCGGAAGAGCCGCGGAAATTCACCTGCAGTACCGCGTAACCTGCCGCCGCCAGCATCTGTGTCTCGGTGTCATAGGCGCCCTGGTCGGCAACACCGATCGGACCTCCGTGCGGCACCACCACCATCGGCAGCGCACGGGCCTCGCGGCCATGCGGGACGGTAAGGAAGCCATGCAGCGGACGCCCATCACGCGCCGTCAGGCTGATCGGACGCACCTCCGCCGCCAGCGCGGGGTCGATCCAGTCGCTGCGGCTGATCAGGTGCCGTGCACTCTTGCCAACCGTGTCATAGAGATAGAAATCGCCCGGATTGCTGCCTGACCAGGTTTCCACCAGCACCGTCTTGCCATCGCGCGTGCTGGAGGTGATGTAGACCGCTCCGCCCAGGCCGGCTTCGAGGCTGCGGTACAGGCGAGCGTCGTCCGAGGCGTCATCGAAGAATGCCGTTCGCGGCGCACTGCCAAGGAACAGGGCCCCGACCGGCACGCGGCTGCCGGGGCGCCGGATGATGCGCGCCGGGTCGGCACTCCCATCGCGCAGCACGGTGCGTCGTTCATTGCTCTGGGGGTCCCAGCTGACAATTGCATCAGGTCCATCTGCCTGCTCGACCTGCAGGTACGCCAGGCGACCATCGGCCGAGAAGCCGAGCGGCGCCTCGATGCGCTTGCTCAGGGATTCATCATTGAGCAGGACCCAGTCGCTGTTGCTGCCCGTGCGGTAGTAGAGCTTCTGCGTGCCATCGGTAACGACAGCGCGTGCGAAACGCACCTCGCCCTGCTCATCGGTCGTGAAGTCCGCATCGGGAATGGGAGCGCGCGCCACGGCGTTGCGGCGACCGGTGATCACGTCCAGGCGCTCGACCTGCGCATGCGAACTGCCGACCAGCGGGATCACCGTCACGAGCGCGTTGCGGTCATCGTCCTTGAGTTCATCACTGAGGTAGGCGGCCACCAGGCCTGCCGGCTTGACCTTGATGTTGGTGCCCAGGCTCTGGTCGGCAACCCGGTACCCCACCAGCAGCTCGCCGCCCTTGCCGTTGGCATTGATACCGAACAGTTCGCCGGTCGGCGTCGGCCGGTCCAGCACGCCGAACTTCTGTGCCATGCCCACCAGCAGCCGCTCGTTGCTGACCCAGTCGAAGGTGTGGGCGTGATCGTTGCGGGGCGGGCGGAAGCTGCCGACCATCTTCATGTCGGCAATGCGGTAGATCGCCAATGCGGTTCCCGCCTCCAGCGGAACCGTCGCGGCGATGTACTCGCCCCCTGGTGAAATCTTGATGTCGGTAAACGACTCCTGCCGCAGATAGCGATCCAGGTCCAGCGTTGCGGCCGATGCCCCACCCACAACCGCGCCCAACAGTACAGCCAGCACAATCCTGCGCATCCTTCCCCCATGGAAAACCGGACACCCTGTCCGGATGCACGATTCTAGGCACGTGACCGTTTGCCGCGCCACATCGGCAGAAAAAACGACGGCACCGTTGCCGGTGCCGTCGTTACCACTACCTTGGAGAGAGAGTCAGGACGTGGGTTCGGGGGGCGTGCGCCGGGTCAGTGGACCCCGCGCACCGCCAACGTAAGGGCCAGGATGCTGAGGATCACGGCGATGGTGCCGTCGAGCACGCGCCAGGTACTGGGCTTGGTGAACAGCGGCGCCAGCAGGCGTGCGCCCAGGCCCTGCGCGGTCAGCCACAGGCAGCTGGCAGTCACCACGCCGGCGGCGAAGGCCATGCGGGCGTTGCCGAAGTTCTCGGCGATCGAGCCGATCACCATCATGTCCAGCCAGAAGTGCGGGTTGATCAGCGAGAAGCCGACCGCAGCCATCAGCACCGCGCGGCGGCTGCCGTCGTCGCTGTCAGCCTCGCCCATGCCGCCGCCACCGGCAATCGCACGGCGTGCCGACTTCATGGCGTACCAGGCCAGGAACGCCACGCCGGTCCACAGCACGGCGGTGGTCAGCCACGGCAGCGCCGAAGTGAGCGTGCGCAGGCCAGCCACGCTGGCAAAGATGAAGATCGCATCGATGGCCGCACAGGTGGCAACCACCGGCACGATGTGCTTGCGCAGGATGCCCTGGCGCAGAATGAAGGCGCTCTGGGCCCCGACCACGGCGAACAGGCCGATGCCGGTAGCTGCACCAGAGAACCAGGCACCGAGGCCGGTGCTGGCGGAGATGACCGAGAACATGGGATTCACTGCCTTTGCTTGCTTGGGGGGACGGTGCCTCGCGAAGGCGGACAGCACCGGAACGGGCGCCATTGTCGCGCCGCAACATGAAAAAGACGAGCTAAACTTCCTAAACCAACATTAGCGGAACTTAATTCGATGCGTATCGACCATGCCCAGCTGCGCGCCCTCGCCGCAGTGATCCGCGAAGGCAGCTTCGACCGCGCCGCGCAGTCGCTGAATGTCACGCCCTCGGCCATCTCGCAGCGGGTCAAGGCACTGGAGGACCGGGTCGGTCGCCTGCTGGTCAAGCGCGGCACCCCGGCCACCGCCACCGCCGAGGGCCAGGTGCTGGTGCAGCTGGCCGAGCAGACCGCCCTGCTTGAGCACGACGCGCTGCACCGGATGGGCCTGGCCGACGAGGACCTGCCGCAGGCCAGCATTCCGGTGGCGGTGAACCACGACAGCCTGGAAACCTGGTTCCCGCAGGCCGCCTCGCAGTTCGCACAGAGCACCGGCACCACCCTGGACCTGCGCGTGGAGGACCAGGACCACACCGTCGAACTGCTGCGCCAGGGCACCGTGCTGGGCGCCGTGACCACCCTGGACGAGCCGGTGCAGGGCTGCCAGATCCATGCGCTGGGCAGCATCCGCTACGCGGCGACCTGCACCCCGGAGTTCCGCGAGCGCCATTTTGCCAAGGGCGTGACCGCCCAAGCCCTGGCCACGGCACCGGTGCTGGTGTTCAACCGCAAGGATGAGATGCAGTCGCGCTTTGCCCGGCGCATGGCCGGCGACGACCTGCCCAGCACCGCGCCCACCTGGTGGATTCCCTCCACCCGCGCCTTCGTGCAGGCCAACCTGGGCGGCATGGGCTGGACCATGAATCCCCTGCCCCTGGTCAAGCGGCATCTGGACGCCGGCCGCCTGGTCTACGTACGCCAGCGCGCGTGGGAAGACGTGCCGCTGTACTGGCAGCACTGGAAGGGTGACGTCCAGACCATGGCCCTGCTGACCCGCGCCGTGCTGGATGCCTCCTCAGCGCTGGTGCGGCGCAAGCGCTGAGGCAGCGCCGCAAAAAGGGGACGGAGGGGATTAAGTCGTTTAAGGCCCATACGACATTCTGGGCAAAGACGACTTAATCCCCTCCGTCCCCTTTTTGCTCCATCCAATCTCCACGAAGTCTCCACACCGGGTCCATGCGTGATGCGGATACTGGTCGGCCGATCACTGCAAGGATGCCCTGCATGCCTGTATTCGTCCGCGATGCGCGCCCCGAAGATGCCGCCGCCTGCATCGACCTGCGCGGGCGCACCCGCGAGAACGCCTTCAGTGCCGCGCAGTTGGCGGAGCTGGGCATCACGCCGGAAAGCTGGGCGGCCGGCATCGCCCAGGGCGATTCGATCGGCCGCGTTGCCTGGGAAGGCGAACGCATGGCCGGCTACTGCTTCGCCGACCGCGACAGCGGCGAGGTGCTGGTGCTGGCCCTGCTGCCGGACTACGAAGGCCGTGGCGTCGGTCGGCAGCTGCTGCAGGAAGTGGTCAGCCTGACCCGCGATGCGGGCCACCGGCGCCTGTTCCTGGCCTGCTCGGCCGACCCGCGTTCGCGCTCGCACGGCTTCTACCGCCGCCTGGGCTGGCGTCCGACCGGCGAGATCGATGAGGCCGGTGACGAGATTCTGGAGCTGGTCTGATTGAAGGCGTCGCCAGGCATGGCCTGGCGCTACTGGGGCTACGATCGCCAGGCTTGGGCCCGCCGCTCACGTGACGGGGCCGCGAAACGTCGGATGCTGCGTTGCATCAAAAACGGACCGGATCCGGTTAGAATCGCGGATGGATGGCGCAAGGCGTTGTTTCTTCACGCCCTTTCCCTGCCCCACGCGCATCCTGACCCCTTCCCCTCCGCCAACGATCCCGCCCCCATGAAGAAATTTGGCAAGGCCCTGCTCGCCCTGCTCGTGCTGCTGTTGCTGGCCGCCGCGCTGTTCCTGTACTGGCCGCTGACCCAGCGCTCGGTGCCCGCCGCCAGCAACGACAAGCCCGTCGACGTGGTACTGGTCGGCGCCGGCATCATGAGCATCACCCTGGCCACCTACCTGCAGGAACTGCAGCCGGACTGGAACATCCAGGTCTACGAACGCCTCGACGGCGTCGCCGGTGAAAGCTCCGACGGCTGGAACAACGCCGGCACGGGCCACTCGGCCTTCGCCGAACTGAACTACACCCCCGAACTGCCCGACGGCAGCATCGAGACCAAGCGCGCGGTCGGCATCGCCGAATCGTTCGAGGTCTCGCGCCAGTTCTGGTCGCACCAGGTGAAGGAAGGCCGGCTGAGCCAGCCCAGCGACTTCATCAACCCGACCCCGCACATGAGCTTCGTCTGGGGCGATGACAACATCGCCTACCTGCACAAGCGCCAGCAGGCCCTGGTGAAGAATCCGCTGTTCTACGGCATGCAGTACTCCGAGGATCCGGCACAGATCAAGCAGTGGGCACCGCTGCTGATGGAAGGCCGTGACCCGAAGCAGAAGGTTGCCGCGACCTGGATGCCGCTGGGCACCGACGTCAACTTCGGCGTGATCACCCGCCAGCTGACCGCCGGCCTGCAGCGCAGCCCGAACTTCAGCCTGCACCTCAACCACGAAGTGAGCGCGCTGCGGCAGAACGCCGACAAGAGCTGGAACGTGACGGTGAAGGACCTCAAGGCCGGCACCGAGTCCACCACCCACGCCCGCTTCGTGTTCATAGGTGCCGGTGGCGCTGCACTGAAGCTGCTGCAGATGTCCGGCATTCCGGAATCGAAGGACTACGCCGGCTTCCCGGTCGGTGGCCAGTTCCTCGCCTTCCAGGGCCAGGACGTGACCTCGCGCCATGGCGTGAAGGCCTACGGCATGGCCGAAACCGGTTCGCCGCCGATGTCGGTGCCGCACCTGGATGCGCGCAAGCTGGACGGCAAGCCGGTGGTCCTGTTCGGACCGTTCGCGCTGTACAGCACCAAGTTCCTCAAGCACGGCTCGTGGTGGGACCTGTACTCCTCGGTCACCCACAACAACGTTGGCCCGATGCTGGAAGTGGGCAAGGACAACCTGGACCTGGTGCAGTACCTGATGGCCCAGGCACGCCTGAACGATGCCGATCGCCAGGCCGAACTGGTCAAGTACTTCCCCAATGCCAAGCCGGGCGACTGGAAGCTGGTCACCGCCGGCCAGCGCGTGCAGATCATCAAGCGTGATCCGCTGAAGGGCCCGGTGCTGCAGTTCGGTACCGAGATCGTGACCGACAAGGACCACACCATCGCCGCCCTGCTCGGTGCCTCGCCGGGTGCATCGACCTCGCCGCCGATCATGCTGGACCTGATGGCCAAGGCCTTCCCGGACCAGATGAAGGCCGGCTGGGAAACCCGCCTGCGCGAGATCGTGCCGTCGTACGGGCGCAAGCTCAACGACAACGCCGCGCTGGTCAACGAGATCCGCACGCTGACCAGCCAGACCCTGCGCCTGCCGTACCTGGAGGTGCCGGTGGACGCCAATGCGGCGGCTCCGGCCCCGGCGGTAGTGCCGGCAGCGGTTCCGGCACCAACCAAGGAAAAGCGCAACGCCAATGAGGAACTGCAGGCGCTGTAAGCCTGGCAGATTCCCTGCAGCAGACACGGACGGCCACCTTCGGGCGGCCGTTCGCGTTTGGGCCGCTCCCTGCTGCAGAAAGCGATGCCCGGCGCCGGGAATCCTATGCACAATGACGCTAATTGTAATGTTGTTAAGAATTATTTACATTTGCGCCCTGCGCAGTGACCGCGCCCCTCCCAGATGGACCTGATGTGCCCGAAGCCGCCGCCCCGGGTGCTGGACGACTGTTGCCGCCCCCTTCCCGTCTCCGAGCTTCGAACCCACCATGTCCCTGACGTTCCGTAACCGCCTGCCCCGCCGTGCGTTGCTGCCGGCTGCCCTGCTCTCTTCGCTCGCGCTGGTCGCGTCTCCGGCGTTCGCCGAGGCCGCCGCCGATGCATCCGATGCCAAGACCCTGGACCGGGTCAGCGTCCGTGCCGAGCAGTCCGCTCCGCCATCCAGCACCACCCGCCTGCCGATCACACTGCAGGAAACCCCGCAGTCGGCCACTGCGATCAGCCTGAAGCGCCTGCAGGACGAATCGCTGTTCAGCATCAACGACGTGATGCGCAACGTCACCGGCGTCAGCGTGTCCTTCTATGACACCCAGCGCCCGCTGTACTACGCACGCGGCTTCGCCATCACTGACTTCCAGGTCGACGGCATCCCGACCTACAGCGGTTCCACCAACCAGGAATACGACACCGCTTTCTACGACCGCATCGAAGTGATCCGCGGTGCCAACGGCCTGCTCAGCGGCGCCGGCGTGCCGTCGGCCACCGTCAACCTGCTGCGCAAGCGGCCGGGCAAGGAGTTCGATGCCTCGTTCGCGATCAGCGCCGGCAGCTGGGACTATCGGCGCATGGAGGCGGACGTGACCGCGCCGCTGACCGATGACGGCCGTTTCCGCAGCCGCGTGGTCGCCGCCTATACCGATCGTGGCCTGTATTACGACCGCTACGACGAGAACAAGATGGCCGGCATGGCGGTGCTGGAAGCCGACGTCACCGACAGCACCACGATCACCCTCGGTTACCAGAGCCAGGACAACAATCCGACCGGCTCGACCTGGGGCACCGTGCCGTTCTTCGACAACCAGGGCAATTTCGCGCACCTGCCGCGCTCGACCAACCTGTCGCCGAAGTGGAGCTACTGGAAGCGCGAGAGCAACACTGCCTTCGCCAACCTGGAACAGCGCTTCGGCGACAACTGGCTGTTGAAGATCAACACCGCCTACACCCGCGGCAACGTGCAGAATGTGCGCCTGTACGGCACTGGCGAGCCGGACCCGGTGACCGGCTCGGGCATCTTCCTGCGTGCGGCCGCCGGTGATTCGAAGGACACCCGGCGCAACGTCGATGCCTACCTGACCGGAAGCTTCGACCTGTTCGGCCGTGAGCACGACCTCACTGTGGGGGCCCAGTGGTCGGACCTGGAAGGCACGACGAATACCCTGGCACTGAACTTCCCGGCCGACTGGGCAACGTGTGTCAGCGCCACGGGTGCACGCGAACGCTGCTACTACATTCCCAACGTGTACAGCTGGAACGGCGACATCTCCGAGGTCACCTACCGCCGTACCGGCGCGCGCCGCGTGGCCAAGACCACACAGAGTGGCATCTATCTGGCCACCCGCCTGCGCCTGGCCGATCCGCTGTCGCTGATTGCCGGCGCACGCCTGAGCCGCTGGGAAACCCTCAGCCGCTCCTACAACGCCGCAGGCGCCTACACCGGCACCAGCGGTGCATACAAGGTGAGTGATGAAGTCACCCCGTACGTGGGCCTGGTCTACGACATCACGCCGAACGTCTCGGCGTACGCCAGCTACACCGAGATCTTCAACCCGCAGAACTTCAAGGACCGCAACGAGAACCTGCTGGCGCCAGTACAGGGCTCGAACCTGGAAGCGGGCATCAAGACGCAGTGGTTCGATGGCCGCCTCACCGCCAATGCCGCCGTGTTCGAAGCCAAGCAGGACAACTACGCGGTGCGTGACATGGGCGTGCCGGAGGGTTCGCTGAGCGATGGCACCTCCGCCTACGTCGGCGTCAACGGCACCAAGGCGCGCGGTTGGGAGATGGACGTCAATGGCGAGATCCTGCCGGGCTGGATGGTCAATGCCGGCTACACCCACGTCAAGGTCACCCGCGCCGCCACCGATCTGCTGTACGCCAACCCGCCGAAGGATCTGTTGCAGCTCAACACCCAGCTGCAGCTGCGCGGTGCGCTGGAACGCCTGAGCGTTGGCGGTGGCGTGCAGTGGCAGAGCAAGGTGCAGGGCTACAACATCGCCTACCCGCTGGGCGGCACGGTGACGGTGAACCAGCCGGCCTACATGCTGGTGCAGTTCAACGCCAACTACCGCATCAGCGACAACTGGACGGCAACGCTGAGCGTGCGCAACGCACTGGACAAGACCTACTGGGCGAATCTGGACTACAACAACTACGGCGAACCGCGCTTCGTGTCGGCCAGCCTGCGCTGGAAGTTCTGAGCCACCAGAAACGGTAGTGCCGGCCGCTGGCCGGCTCCAAGCGATGCATCGATGACGCGGAGCCGGCCAGCGGCCGGCACTACCCCGATCGATGCGGGTCATCCTCCATTTCAATCTGAATGGGCCCGCCTTCGCGCGGGCCCTTCTTTTTGCTGCAGTGCGGGTTGCATGCCCGACTGTAATTATGCCGTAATTACATTGACACCAATCGGAAGCCGGTCGATGAACCCGAGCTGGGATACGTTGGAACGCAGCCGCCAGGCCCGCCTGGAACGTGCCGCGCCGTGGGCCCGGGGACGTGAGGTCGCCGCCACCGACGTGGGCGAGCTGCTGCACGCACTGCTGGAGCCAGGCGACAAGGTCTGCCTGGAGGGCAACAACCAGAAACAGGCCGATTTCCTCGCCCAGGCCCTGGCCGACCTTGACCCGGCCCGGGTGCACGACCTGCACATGGTGCAGTCGGTGCTGTCTCTGCCGTCGCACCTGGATGTATTCGAGCGTGGCATCGCCTCGAAGCTGGACTTCTCGTTCTCCGGCCCGCAATCGGTGCGGCTGGCCAATCTGGTGGCCGAAGGGCGCATCCAGATCGGTGCCATCCACACCTACCTGGAACTGTTCGGCCGCTACTTCATCGACCTGACCCCACGCGTGGCGCTGGTCGCCGCGCAGGCCGCCGATCGCCACGGCAATCTCTACACCGGCCCGAACACCGAAGACACGCCGGTGATCGTCGAAGCAACCGCGTTCGGTGGCGGCATCGTCATCGCCCAGGTCAACGAGATCGTCGACACCCTCCCCCGCGTCGACATCCCTGCTGACTGGGTCAACTTCGTGGTGCAGGCGCCGAAGCCGAACCACATCGAGCCGCTGTTCACCCGCGACCCGGCGCAGATCTCCGAGATCCAGGTGCTGATGGCGATGATGGCGATCAAGGGCATCTACGCCGAGTACGGCGTCAACCGCCTCAACCATGGCATCGGCTTCGATACCGCCGCCATCGAACTGCTGCTCCCCACCTACGCCGAATCGCTCGGCTTGAAGGGAAAGATCTGCCAGCACTGGGCCCTCAATCCACACCCCGCACTGATTCCGGCGATCGAATCGGGCTTCGTCAAATCGGTGCATTCGTTCGGTTCCGAACTGGGCATGGAGAAGTACATCGCCGCACGCAGCGATGTGTTCTTCACCGGTGCCGACGGCTCGATGCGCTCCAACCGCGCGTTCTCGCAGACCGCGGGCCTGTATGCGTGTGACATGTTCATCGGTTCCACCCTGCAGATCGACCTGCAGGGCAACAGCTCCACTGCCACCCGCGACCGCATTGCCGGCTTCGGTGGCGCACCGAACATGGGCTCCGATGCACGTGGCCGCCGCCATGCCAGCGAGGCCTGGATCAAGGCCGGCCAGCAGGCCGCACGCCCCGGTGAGATGCCGCGTGGCCGCAAGCTGGTGGTGCAGATGGTGGAAACCTTCCGCGAACACATGGCACCGGCCTTCGTCGATCGGCTGGACGCCTGGGAGCTGGCCGAGCGCGCGGACATGCCGCTGCCACCGGTGATGATCTATGGCGACGACGTCAGCCATGTACTGACCGAAGAAGGCATCGCCAACCTGCTGCTGTGCCGCACCCCTGAAGAGCGCGAACAGGCGATCCGCGGCGTGTCCGGCTATACCGCCGTGGGCATGGGGCGCGACCGCGCGATGGTGGAGAACCTGCGCGACCGCGGCGTGATCCGCCGTCCCGATGACCTCGGCATCTCCGTGCGCGATGCCAGCCGTGACCTGCTTGCGGCGCGTTCGGTGAAGGACCTGGTGCGCTGGTCCGGCGGCCTGTACGACCCGCCCAAGCGCTTCCGCAACTGGTAAGGGGCTGAGCATGGAAACCCTCGACTATCGATTCGAAGGACACACGGCGGTGCAGTTTCCGCGCGATGCAGTGCTGGTCGGCGTACTGGCCTCGGGCAATCTGGAAATCCTGCTGGAACCGGCCGCACTGGACGGCGCGATGGCGGTGCGCATCATCACCGCCGCGCAGGGCTTTGGCCGCGTCTGGGAGGCGGTGATCGGTGATTTCGCACAGCGCCATCCACTGCGCGATGTACGCATCTCGATCAACGACGCCGGCGCCACGCCGGCGGTGGTCAGCCTGCGCCTGGACCAGGCGGTGGAAACGCTGCTTGCTGGAGATCCACGATGAACCGGACGCAGCGCCACAGTTACTACGAAGCCGATGCACGCGAGCGCATCGCCGGGCTGATCGACGCCGGCTCGTTCCGTGAATTCCTGGGCCCTACGCGGCGGATGATGAGCCCGCACCTGGCACAGCTCGACCAGCCCGCGGCGTTCGACGACGGTATCGTTGTCGGCGAAGCCACACTGCGCGGCCGACGCGTGCTGCTGGCCGCACAGCAGGGTGAATTCATGGGCGGCGGCGTGGGCGAGGTGCACGGCGCCAAGTTGACCGGGCTGCTGCACCGTGCAGCGGAAACCCGACCTGACGGTGTGCTGCTGATGCTCGATACCGGTGGCGTGCGCCTCCACGAAGCCAATGCAGGGCTCATCGCCATTTCCGAGGTCATGCGCGCCACGCTGGATGCGCGCGCTGCAGGCGTCCCCGTGGTGGCGTTGATCGGCAGCGGCAACGGCGCATTCGGTGGCATGGGCATCGTCGCCCGCTGCTGCAGCACGGTGGTCATGTCCGAGGAAGGCCGGCTGTCACTGTCCGGGCCGGAAGTAATCGAGACCGTGCGTGGTGTGGAAGAGTTCGATTCCCGCGATCGTGCGCTGGTCTGGCGCGTAACGGGAGGCAAGCACCGCTACCTGATCGACCAGGCACAGGTGCTGGTGCCCGATGCCATCGAGGCGTTCGCGCAGGCTGCCAGCAATGCGCTGCAGCCCGATACCAGCAGCACCGATCCAGATACTGCACTGGCCGCGCTGCAGGAACGCCATGCGGCACTGAAGGCGCGCGTGAAGGCCTGGGGCGATTGCCGCGATGGCCTGGAGATCTGGGCGCGGCTAGGTATCACTGCCCCCGAGCGACTGCCGCTGCTCGACACCGATGCGTTCCTCATCGCCACCGCCGACCGGAGCCTGCCATGAGCATGCCGCTGCAGACCCTGCTCGATGCCCTGTTCCCGCATGGGCATGCCATTGCCGTGAACGATTCGGTGCTGACCGGCAGCGCCACCACCGAGGATGGCGAGGTGACCGTGATCGGTACCGCCGACAAACTCGAAGTCGGCGTGGACCACGCATTGGCACTGGCCGAAACCGTGCTTGCCAGCACCGCCGCGCATCCCCAGCGACCGATCGTGATGCTGGTGGACACCGCTGGCCAGCGCCTGGCGCGGCGCGACGAACTGCTTGGCATCAACGGCTGTTTCGCGCATCTGGCACAGACGCTGGATCTCGCGCGTCGACGTGGCGCGCGGCTTGTCACGCTGGTCTATGGTGAATCCGTCAGTGGCGGCTTCCTCTCATTCGGCCTGATGGCCGACCACATCCACGCCCTGCCCGATGCACAGGTGCGGGTGATGGACCTGCGCGCGATGGCGCGGGTGACCAAGCAACCGCTGGAGAAACTGCAGGCACTCAGCCAGACCTCGCCGGTGTTCGCGCCGGGCGTGGAGAACTACGTGGCGATGGGTGCGGTGGAATCGCTGTGGGAGGGCGATCTTACCCAGCACCTGCTGCAGGCGCTGCGCACGCCCGCCGAAGGCGACCTGCGTGCCGCACGCGGCGCACAGCGCGGCGGTCGTGCCCTGGCCGCAGGCGTTTCATCTGCGGTGGCCCACGGCGATGCCTGAGCGGCCCGCCCGCCACACGCTGGCCTGGCTGTCGGCCGATGCCGACTGGCGGGCTGACGTGACTGCACAGGAACCACGCCTGGCAGCGTGGTTCGCGCAGGGCCTGCCGGCCATGGTGGCGCGCTGTGCGGCGGACGACCCCGACCCTCGGCTGCGCCTGGGGGTACCGCTACCGCCAAGCGAAGGCAAGCAACGGCTGGCGCTGCGCGTGGCCCTGCAGGACGTCCAGCAGCTGCAGCCTCCCCCTCCCTTGGATCACGTTCTCGCCGGCGGCGTTCCGGCGGATTGGCAGGCGGCGTTGCAGGCAATGCTGCGGCTTGCACCGGCCCGCGTATTCGGCGCCTTCGCATGGCAGCACCTCAGCGGACTGCCCTATCTGCACCCGCGCTCGGACATCGACCTGCTGTGGCAGGTGGATGACGCGCGCCAGGCCGACCTGCTGGTCGAACGCCTGCAGCACTGGGAAAGCGCCTATGGGCATCGCGTGGATGGCGAACTGTGCCTGGTGGATGGTGGCGCGGTGAACTGGCGCGAATACGCCGGTCGCAGCCGCGAAGTACTGGTCAAACGCATTGATGGTGCCGCTCTGGAACTGCGCGAGGCCGTGTTCAACGCCACTGGAGTTGTCGCATGAACGCTGTCGTGCAGCGCGTCGCCCGGTCCACCCCGGCGGTGGACAGCGCGCGCCTGGGGCGCCTTGCCATCGCCAGCCTGCACGCCGAACTGGCCCTTGCCCCCAAACCGGGACTGGTTACACCGTTCGATCGCGGCAGCCACCACGACATGGATGCCGGCACCTTCCTGCGCAGCCTGTTCGCGTTGCGCCACTATTTCATCGCCGTGGCCGACGCCGGTGCCAGCGCGGCGCCGTTCCAGACGCTGCGGCGGCATGGCATCGCCGCCGAGATATCGATGCTGCACGCCACTGCGGGCATCAACACCCATCGCGGTGCGATCTTCAGCCTTGGCCTGCTGGTGGCCGCGTCCGCTGCCTGCTGGGGCCGCGCGGGCCGTGTCGCCGCAGCCGAGCAGGTCTGCCAGGAAGTGCGCCGTTGGGCGCCCGAGCTCGCCGCCGCGCCTCTGGATGCGAACAGCCCTGGCCAGCGCGCGCGTGCACGGCACGGCGTGCAAGGTGTGCGCGAACAAGCGGCCGCCGGCTACCCGCTGCTGCGCGAAGTGGCACTGCCTGCCCTGCGCCACGCACTGGCCCGCGGCCTGCCACGCGAGGCCGCGATGTGCCAGACCCTGATGCAGCTGATCGCGTGCGTGGATGACCTCAACCTGCTGCACCGGGGCGGCGCCGACGGCCTGCGCTGGGCCCAGCGGCAGGCACGCACCTTCCTGGACGCCGGTGGCACCTTCGCGCCGGACTGGCAGGTACATCTGCGTCGCATCGGTGACGGCTTCGTCATGCGCCGGCTGAGCCCGGGCGGCAGCGCAGACCTGTTGGCCTGCAGCGTGTTCCTGCTGCAGCAGGAGCAGGCATGAGCCTGGCCCTGCTCTGCCCTGGCCAAGGCGCGCAGCACGCGGCGATGTTCAATCGCGTGCGCGATCTAGCTGCCGCGCGGCCGGTGCTCGATGCCACGAGCGAACTGCTCGGCCGCGATGTATTCGCCGCTGCGGCGGCCGACGACCGCTTCGACAATGTGCGGGCGCAACCACTGCTGTGCGCAGCAAGCCTGGCGCATTGGCAGGGCCTGCGTGAGGTATTGCCAACGCCGACGGTGATCGCGGGTTACAGCATCGGCGAGCTGGCCGCACATGCCATCGCCAGCGGCGTCGATGCGGCCACCTGCCTTGCCCTGGCTGCGCAGCGCGCGCTGTTGATGGACAGTGCCAGCCCCGCCGATGCGGGCCTGCAGGCAGTGCTTGGCCTGGAACGCCATGTACTGCAGCCGCTGTGCGATCTGCACGGAGCGCACGTGGCCATCGCCAACGGGCAGGACCATTTCATCGTGGGCAGCACGCACGCCTCATTACAGCGGCTGGCCGATGCCGCGCGGCCGCAGGGTGCGGACATCCGTCCACTGCCGGTGCACGTGCCTGCACACACACCGTTGCTGACAGCGGCGGTCGCACCGTTCGCTGCCGCACTCGACGCCTCGCCACTGCAGGCCCCACGCCTGCCGCTGCTGGCCGGCATCGATGCGCGACCGGTGCGGGATCGCGCAACGGCAGTCCACACGCTGTCGGCGCAGCTCGCGCAGACCATCGAATGGGCGCAGGTGATGCGCCAGGCCTTCGAGCGTGGCGCGCGGGTGTTCCTGCAGCTGGGCCCGGGCAACGCATTGGCGCGCATGGTCGCGCCGGCCTATCCGTGCTGCGAGGTGCGCGCGGTGGAAGAGTTCCAGAGCCTTGAAGGCGCCGCGGCGTGGGTCCGCAGCGCGCTGGAGCGGCTGCAGTAACGGGTTCGAGCAGTACGTATCACGCAACACGCAGTACGTCGCCTTACCCCGGGATGGCGGGTCTCCATCCGCGCTGTACGTGAGTCACGTGTCTGGGAGGGCGCATGAGTCCACAAATCGCAACGATCATCGGTCTGGTGATCATGTTCATCGTCGCCACCGCGATGCCGATCAACATGGGTGCCGTCGCCTTCGCGCTGGCCTTCATCATCGGCGGACTGTGGGTCGACATGGGCGGCAAGGAGGTCCTGGCCGGCTTTCCCGGCGATCTGTTCCTGACCCTGGTCGGCATCACCTATCTGTTCGCCATCGCGCAGAAGAACGGCACCATCGACCTGCTGGTGCACTGGGCAGTGAAAGCCGTTCGCGGCCATATCGTGGCCATTCCGTGGGTGATGTTCGTGATCACCGCGGTCCTCACTGCGTTCGGTGCACTGGGCCCGGCGGCGGTCGCGATCATCGGCCCGGTCGCGCTGCGCTTTGCCAAGCAGTACAACATCAATCCACTGATGATGGGCCTGCTGGTCATCCATGGTGCGCAGGCGGGCGGCTTCTCACCCATCAGCGTGTACGGCAGCATCACCAATGGCGTGGTGCAGAAGGCCGGGCTGGAAGTGACCGAGATGGCGGTGTTCCTGACCAGTCTGGGCTTCAACTTCATGATGGCGACGATCTGCTTCTTCGCCTTTGGTGGCATCGCCCTGCTGCGCCGTGGCTCGATCACCGCAGTAGGAACGCTCGGCAATGCCGAGCTGGCGATGGCCGGTGGCCCGCAGGCGTCGTCGCGCCAGTTCGCGATCGAAGGTCATGGCGCGCTGGTCGCGGCAGGCGGCGGCACGCTCAGCAATGATCCGGTGGCACTGGATGCGGTGAACCTGACCCGCGAGCGGTTGTTCACCCTGATCGGCCTGCTCGGCCTGGGCGTGGCCGCGCTGATCTACAACCTCAACGTCGGCCTGGTCTCGATCACCGTGGCGGTGGCGCTGGCGCTGCTGTCGCCACAAAGCCAGAAGGGGGCGGTCGATGGCATCAGCTGGTCCACCGTGCTGTTGATCTGCGGCGTGGTGACCTACATCGGCGTGCTGGAACATGCCGGCGCGGTGGACTTCATCGGCAACGGTGTCTCCGACATCGGCATCCCGCTGCTCGGTGCGCTGCTGGTCTGCTACGTCGGCGGCATCGTTTCCGCATTCGCTTCGTCGGCAGCGGTACTCGGCGCGACGATCCCATTGGCGGTGCCGTTCCTGATGCAGGGCCACCTCAGCGCCGCCGGCGTGATCTGCGCGCTGGCGGTGTCATCCACCATCGTCGATGTCAGCCCGTTCTCGACCAATGGCGCACTGGTTGTGGCCTCGGCCGCGAAGGAAGAACGCGAGACCCTGTTCCGCCGCTTCCTGGTGTACAGCGGCCTGGTGGTTGCGCTCGGACCGCTGCTGGCCTGGCTGGTGTTCGTGGTGCCGGGCTGGATGTAACCGCCCAGCGGTAGTGCCGACCGCTGGCCGGCACTCTCATGAAGCCATCCAGCGATCATGGGTTGCCGGCCAGCGGCCGGCACTACCTGGCGGTACACTTCCACCATGGCCATTGCCCCTGCCCCGCGGTCACCGAAGAAGCGCGCACCCCTGTACGAAGAGGTGGCCGAACACGTGCGCGAGCGCATCTACGATTACCGGCTGCCGCCGGGAGAATGGATCGACGAGCCCGCGCTGTGCGAAGAACTGGGCATCAGCCGCACGCCCCTGCGCGAGGCGCTGAAGCTGCTGGCCGCCGAAGGCCTGGTGCAGATCGATGCGGGTCGTGGCAGCCGGGTCACGCGACTGACGCTGGAAGACCTCAACCAGCTGTTCCCGGTGATGGCGATGCTGGAAGGCCGCTGCGCGCATGAGGCGGTCAGGCACATCGACGATGCCGGCGTGCAGCAGCTCGAAGATCTGCATGCAGCGATGGAAGCGGCTGCGGCCGAGGGCAACATCGCCGAGTACTACCGCAACAACTACCTGATCCACGAAACCGTGCAGCATTACGCGGGCAACCCGTGGCTGATCCGCATCACCCACGACCTGCACCGCATCCTGAAGATGCATCGTGGCCGTCAGCTGCTGACCCCGGGCCGCACCGCGCAGTCGCTGGCCGAACACCGCGAGCTGATGGAATGCTTCCGCCGCCGCGACGCGCAGGCTGCCGAACGCACCATGGAACGCCATCTGCTGAGCCAGGGCCAGGCACTGGCCGCCTATGTGGCGGCGGGAGGGCTGCTGAACGTACCGGCGCCGTTGCCGACCGAAGGCGGCGGCTGAGCTGTTGGGGTTGCCGGCCAGCGGCCGGCACTACCGGCCGCAGCCAACCGCTGTTCTGTAGAGTCGAGCCATGCTCGACTTCCTTTCGATCAGGCACCGCGGCGTTGGAGCGAAGTGCAGTCGAGCATGGCTCGACTCTACAGAGACCTCAATCGCTGCAGCTGCCACCACCACCGTCACTGCTGCCGCCGTCGCTTCCACAGTCGGAGCTGCTGTAGCTGTGATGACTGTGGCTGTCCCCGGAATAGCCGCCGGAAAAATCGGCGGGCCCACCGCCACTGCCATCGCTCCGCGCGGGTGAGCCATCGGCCGTGGCCACTGCCATGCACAGGATCGCGCCGACCAGCGGCAGCAGCCAGACCAGCAGCAGCTGCACCGTCCGGCCGCCCGCCGACAGGCCGTCGCGCTGCGCGATCACCACGGTGGCCACCACGTTCAGGCCCAGCACCAGCAGGACCAGCAGAAGGGTAACGATCAGCATTCGGCGACTCCGTGCCTGGACTGGGGGCATTATGGCCTGCCACCCCGGCAATGGCCCTGCCTGTCATGAAGATGGGACAATGTAGGGCGCGCCGGCCTGCCCCGTGGCCGCCGGCGCCCCCCGCACCACACGGAAGAAGAAGAACAACAACATGCTGAAAGTCATTTTCGATACCGACCCGGGCGTCGACGACGCCCTGGCCCTGCTGTACCTGCACAAGCACGCCCAGATCGACCTGATCGGCGTCACCACCACCTTCGGCAACGCCTCGGTGGAGTCGACCACGCACAATGCGCTGTACCTGAAGCAGGCCTGGGGCTTTGCCGCTCCGGTCGCGCGCGGTGCCGGTGGCCCGCTGCAGCCGGAAGCCACCCCGGAAGCCTGGCCGGTGCACATCCATGGCCACAACGGGTTGGGAAACCACCCGGTGCCCGCCCACCTGGACGTGGCCGCCGATGCGCGCCCGGCCCACCAGCTAATCATCGACCTGGTCCGCGCACATCCGGGCGAAGTGACCCTGGTCGCGGTCGGCCGCATGACCAACCTGGCCCTGGCCCTGCAGCAGGCCCCGGACATCGCCGGCCTGGTGCGCGGCGTGGTGATCATGGGTGGCGCTTTCCACGTCAACGGCAACATCACCCCTGCCGCCGAGGCCAACATCTGGGGCGATGCCGAAGCCGCCGACGTGGTGTTCACCGCCAGCTGGCCGGTTACTGCGATCGGTCTGGACGTGACCACCCGCGTGGAAATGGACCGTGACGGCCTGGACAAGCTGGCGGTCATCGGCGGTGCCGACGCCGGGCTGGTCCGTGCGCTGTCGCAGGACTACGTGGACTTCTACCTGCAGGCCGGCCACAAGGGCATGGTCGTGCACGACTGCTGCGCGTGCATCGCGCTGACCCGCCCGGAGCTGTTCCAGTTCGAGCGCGCCAGCGTGCATGTGGCCACCGACGGTGTCGCCCGCGGCATGACCATTCCCAAGCCGGAAGGCCTGGCGTTCGGTCCCAGCGTGTGGGATGGCCACGTGGTGCAGTCGATTGCCATCGGCGTGGATGCGGCCGCGGTACTGGCCGACATCGAGCAGACCCTGAAGGTCTGACCCGCTAGCGCTTGGCCCTGCCCGGGACCGTCTCGGGCAGGGTCCACAGCACCGGCAGCACCAGCACCGCCACCAGCGCGATCATCGCGCCCGGCGCGGCCGCCCAGCCACTGCGCTCCACCCACCATTGCGCCAGCCAAGGTGTTGCTCCGCCGAAGAAGGCGGTGGCCATGGTCACCCCCAGTGCCAGCCCGCTGACCCGGCCCTCGCCCGGGAACTGCTCGGCCGTAGCCGGGGCCGCGACCGCGCTCACGCCACCGGCCACGCAGGCCAGCAGCACCGCCGCCAGCCCGATGCCCAGCGCCGTCGCCTCCGCCATCCACGCGAACAGGGACAACGGCAGCAGCGCCGCCAGCAGAGTCAGACCCAGCAGCATCGGGCGTCGCCCGACGCGGTCGGACAATGCGCCGCACAGCGGCGTGATCGCAATGACCGCCACTGCCGCAATCGTCGACAGCCACAGTGCATCACCTTCGTCATGACCCTGCGCATGCAGGAATGCCGGCACATAGGTGATGCCGACGTAATAAGTGATCGATCCCAGCGCCGAGATCGCAAACGTGCGCGCTACTGCCAGCGGGTGGTTACGCAATACGTGGCGAAGCGGCGTAGCCGGAATACTGCCCTCGCGACGCTGGCGTTCGAACTCCGGCGATTCGTGCATGCCCGAGCGCGCAACCAGGATCACCAGTGCCAGCGCGGCACCGAAGAAGAACGGAATGCGCCAGCCCCAGCTGTCCAGCTGCGCCGTGGGCAGCAGCGCAACCGTAAGCGCCGAGATCGCCACCGCCAGCAGCGCGCCCACCTCGCTGGCCGCCGATGCCAGCGAGGTCACCAGGCCGCGTCGCCGTGCTGGTGCGCTTTCCAGCAGGTACGCCACCACGCCGGTGTACTCACCGCCCACCGAAAATGCCATCACGCAGCGCAGTACCAGCAGCAGCACGCCCGCCGTAGTGCCCGCCGTGGCCGCTGTCGGCAGCAGCGCGGTGGCCAGCATCGCCGCTGCCATCAAGGCCATCGATGCCAGCAGCATCCAACGCCGGCCCAGCCGGTCCCCCAGGTGGCCGAAGCACAGTGCGCCCAGCGGGCGCATCAGGTAGGACACCGCAAAGCCGGCCAGGGTGACCAGCAGCGCCTGCTCGCCACCACCGAAGAACACCCGCGACAGCACCGTGGCGAAGTACAGGTACAAGGTGAAGTCGTACCACTCCACCACCGTGGACAGGCCGGCCACCCACATCGAGCGCTGCCGCTCGGCAGTCATTGCGTGTTCGCCTTCAACAGCCTCGATCCCGGTTGCGCAGGTTCGGGGAGGATGTCACGGCCGGGGTGAAATACCGGTCATCGGCTGTCCGTCGCCTGCATGTACTGGGTTTCATGGCCGGTGAAACGCTCACCGTCAAAGCCGAAACAGAAGCGCCCTTCCTCGAACACGCGGTAGACCAGCAACGCGCCATCGAGGCAGAACTGCTGCTGGTCCACACCCGTTTCCAGGGTCCCGTAGCCGGTGGCGTCTCCGCCCTTCCCCGCCGGGCCGGTGAAGGCATCGATCGGCAATGGCGTGGCGCGTCCGGTGCGGGTGTCGACCAGCACCAGCGTGCGCTGGAAGTACCCGGGACGATCATCGACCTGTACCAGCAGATAGTGCTGGTTGAAATTGGGCTTCTGATGCTGGAGAGCTTCTTCAATGGCGGCCCGGTGCCGCGCATCGCAGAAGTCGACCGGGCTGTAGCGGTAGCTGCAACCGTCGTGGTCGTAGGGCAGGTTCATGCCGGAATAGCTCACGCCTGCCTGGCTGCCCGCGTCATCTCCCGGCTCCGGCGTGCTGCACAGCAGCCACGAGCGCTGCGCATCTTCAGGATCAGCCATCAGCTTCGGTTCGCGGCCCGCTTCGTAAGCCGCGCCACCCGGGAAGTCCTGCCCCAGGTGCTGGTGGGCGATTGAACGCGCCTTCTCCAACGGCAAGGCAATCCTGGCCCCACGGAACGAGACGAACGTCATCGTCGGCAGGATCACCTCTTCCACCGGCAACCCCTTCCACAGCCCCTGCACGCAGAACGTGGCGATCTCGTTCTCCTCGTCCTCCTTGCAGGGCTTTGGTGCGTTCGCAGCCAACCAGGGGTGCGCCGGGCGGTCGGTTTGCTGATCGATGTACCAGCCGTCCAGCGCGCAGGTCGGCAGGGCATCCAGCAGCGGGGAGAGATCGGTGGTGGCGGTCGGCATCACCGCCGGTGGGTCTGCAGGCGCGTGTTCGGCCGATACCTCCGGCGAGCGCTGGCAGGCCACCAGCAACCCTGCGCTGATAAGCAGCGCGACACGGCGTGCGTGCCAGATTGAAGAACGGCGTCCCTGCATTGCGTGGTGGTCCCTGGTTTCAACACTCGCTGGAGATGATCGCCGATCCCGGTACCATGCAGGAACGTCGCAAATCCCACATCGGGGTCAGAGCCCTTTGCTCCCGCAAAGGGATCCGACCCCGCCAATTACCCCGGCAGCTGCAGCTCCGCCCGCAGGCCGCCCCCCTCGCGGTTGTGCAACCGCAGCGAGCCGCCCAGCGACTGTGCCAGCTGCACCGCGATGGCCAGGCCCAGGCCGGTCCCGCCGGTATCGCGATTGCGCGAGCTTTCCAGCCGGTGGAACGGCGCCAGCACTGCCTGCAGCTGGCCCTCGGGAATGCCGGGGCCACGGTCGGAAATTCCGATCCACACCCTTCCGGCCTCATCGCGGCCCGCCTCGATCTCGGCGGCACCGGCGTAGCGCAACGCGTTGTCGACCAGATTGCCGACCACCCGGCGCAGCGGCTGCGGCCAGGTCTGCACGACCAGTCCAGCGGGCGCACCACCACTGACCGGCTTGCCCATGTCCTCGTAATCGCCGACCACACTGGCCAGGAACGCGCCCAGGTCCATCGACACCGGCGCGCCACTGGCGACGTGGCTGCTGCGCGCATAGGCCACGCCCTCACGCACCAGTTGACCCAGGTGGTCGAGGTCGGCCAGCAGCCGCTGCTGGGTGCTGTCTTCAGGCAGGGTCTCCACCCGGAGCTTCATGCGCGTGATGGGGGTCTGCAGGTCGTGCGAGATCGCGGCCAGGATCTGCAGGCGCTCACTGACATGGCCACGAATGCGTGCCTGCAGTGCATTGAGTGCGGCCGCCGCGCCGCCCACTTCCGCAGGGCCGTCTTCAGGCAGTGCAGGCCCGTCCTTGCCCGGCTGCAGATGCTCCACCGCATGCGACAGCTGCTGCAGCGGGCGCATGGCCAGGCGCACCGCCAACCACGCGCACACCAGCAGCAGCGCCAGCTGCACCAGCAGCACGGCGGGCAGCCAACGTGCCAGCGGCAGGCCCGACGGAGTGACTTCAATGGTCAAGGGTGTGCCGTCGTGCAGGCGCAGTTCCACCTCGAACCGCTCCGGCAGGCGAGCCACCTGGCGCGCCTGCAACGGATAGCGGTGCTGCAGGCTGTCGTCGATGATCGCCGTGACCTGGCGTGCACGATCGGTCTGCAGTCCCGGCCCAGCCGCAGCCGGGCGCAGCAGGTAACGGTAGGTGCGTCGCTCCAGCCGCGGCACCCAGGCATCGCGCTGGTCCTCGGGCAGGTGCTCCAGCAGCGCGACACTCACGGCCACGTCTTCATCGAGGTTGCGCAGCATCATGCTGCGGGTGGACTGGTAGCGTTCGAAGAACAGCAGACCGAAGGACAGTGCGTGGGCCAGGGCCAGTCCGCCCAGCAACACCAGCAGCAGCCGCGCCGACAGCGTGCGCGGCCAGCGTGGACGGCGTGCGGTGGTGTTCATTCGTCCGGTCCCAGCAACTGCACCGGCACGCTGAACACATAGCCTTCGCTGCGCACGGTCTTGATGTAGGTCGGCTCGCGTGCGTCGTCACCCAGGCGCTGCCGCACGCGGCTGACCAGCAGGTCGATCGAGCGATCGAACAGTTCGGCATCGCGGCCCTGGGTGAGGCTGAGCAGCTGGTCGCGGCTGAGCACCCGATTGGCGTGATCGAGGAACACGCGAAGCAGGCGGAACTCGGCGCCACTGAGCGGATAGGCGGTGTCCTGCGCATCCAGCAGGTGGCGTGCGGTGGTGTCCAGGCGCCACTCGCCGAAGGCCAGCTGGCGACCTGCTTCGCTCACCTGCAGATTCGGCGGCAGCATCCGGGTGCGGCGGATCACCGCATTGATGCGTGCCAGCAGTTCGCGCGAAGAGAAGGGCTTGGTCACGTAGTCGTCAGCGCCCATTTCCAGGCCGATGATGCGGTCGGTCTCGTCGTCGCGGGAGGTCAGCAGCACCACCGGCACCGCACGATGCTTGCCGGCGCGCAGGTTGCGGCACAGGCTCAGGCCGTCCTCGCCCGGCATCATCACGTCCAGCACCACCAGATCCACGGCATGGGTATCCATCAGCGCGCGCATGGCCCGGCCACCGTCGGCCTGGCTCACGCGCAGGCCGTTGCGTTGCAGGTAGTCGGCCAGCATCTGGCGAATCTCGCTGTCATCGTCGACGACCAGGATGTGCGGTACATGGTTCATTGCGTTCTCGATGAAGGCAGGGGGACAGCGCCGCGCGGCGCGGCCATGGTAGCGCGGCTCAGGGGCTGGCCAGCAGGCGCTGGATCTCGCTTTCGGTACGTGCGTAGTCGCCCTCGCCGTAATGGCGGTAGACCACCCGCCCCTGCCGGTCGAGCAGGTACAGCGCGGGCCAGAAGCGGTTGCCCCACGCGTTCCAGATCCGGTACTGGTTGTCCTGCACCACCGGCCAGGTGATATCCAACCGTACGATGGCCTTGCGCACGTTGCCGGGCAGCCCTTCATAGGCGAATTCCGGTGTATGCACGCCGATCACCCTCAGGCCCTGCGACGCGTATCGCGCATGCCACTGGTGGACATAGGGCGCCACGTTGAGGCAGTTGCTGCAGGTGTAGGTCCAGAACTCGACCAGCACCACCTGCCCCTGCAACTGCTTCAGTGTGAGCGGTGGGCTGTTGTGCCAGGGCCCGCCACCGTCGAACCCCGCCTTCGGTGCTGCGTCGAGTGGCTGCGCGCCAGCATCCGCGCCGGGCCATGCCAGCAGCAACGCCGCTCCACCCAGCAAGCCCAGCAGCAGGGGCAGTGCATACCCTCGCAGTGCGGCCATCGCTCAGCCCCCCTGCTCGGCCAGCGGCAGTTCGGCCGGCTTCACGCCTGCCGCCTCCAGGATGCTGTCGGCCACCTGCGCCGGATGCGAAAGCAGCGACACGTGGCTGCTGCCGATCGACTGCAGCTGTGCGCCGATGCGGCGTGCGGTGGCGGCCTGCAGCTGCGGCGACAGCATGCGGTCATCACGGCTGAGCACGTACCAGCTCGGCTTGCTGCGCCACGCCGCAACGTTGACCACCTCGCCCAACGCGCTGGCCTTCAACGGGACCTGCGTGCTGTACAGCAGCGCGGCCGATTTTTTCATCACATCCGGCGCGAAGTCCTGGGCGATGGCATCGGCAGGCAAGGTCAGGTAGCCATCCCTCTCCTGCAGTCGGGCCAGGCCCGGACCGACCGGGAAGCCCTCGCCCTGCTGTGCCGATGACTGCCCGGCATCCGGTGCGAACGCGGCCACGTACACCAGCGCCTGCACCTTCGGGTCATCGCCCGCTTCGGTGATGACCGTGCCGCCCCAGCTGTGGCCGACCAACACGACCTTGCCCGGTGCGGCGGCAATGGCGCGACGGGTGGCGGCGACGTCGTCGGCCAACGAGGTGAGCGGATTCTGTACGGCCACCGCCGGCAGCTTCCAGTCATGCAGGGTACTGATGACCTTGCTCCAGCTGGAGCCATCGGCGAAGGCGCCGTGCACCAGGATGACGGTGGGCGGTGCAGCGGTATCGGCCTGGCTGGCGAAGACGGGGGCGGCTGCGCCGGCAAGGGCGAGAGCAGCGGCAAGCAACGAGGTACGGATCATGGGTGGCACTCCGGTGTTGGGAGTGGCCATTTCCGCCTGCCGGTGTATCACCGCTGTTTCTCCGCGGCGCGGAGTTGTACCGGACTGTAGGGCGCAGGCGGGTTTCTACAGTGGGATACATTCGGGCGCCGGGCCCGGCCGGGCGCTACCGGGTGGATATCGCTGCCCGCACGCGGGCGCGCACCGCCCCGATGTGCCTCGACACATCGTCTTTGTATCTGACTGTACGAAACCCCGGCCGCGGCCACAGTCGCTGACAAAACCGGGGGGAACGGCACACGTTGCCGATACCTGCGCCGCCTGAAATGGCCTCCACCGACCACTGGCCCGCAGGACACCACCATGATCAGCACCGCCTCTTCCGTGTATACCCCCCGCCTGGACGCCGTAGGCCGCTGGCTCTCGCCATTGGCGCTGCGCATCCTGCTGGCCTGGGAGTTCTTTGAATCCGGCCGCGAAAAGCTGGGCGGCCAGAACTGGTTCGCCGACCTGGAAGGTCGCTTCCCATTCCCATTCTCCACCCTGCCCGCATCACTGAACTGGCAGCTGGCCACCTGGCTGGAACTGGTGGGTGCAGTGATGCTGCTGCTCGGCCTGGCCACGCGCTCGGTGGCTTATGTGTTCTGGGTGCTGACCGTGGTCGCCATCGCCGCCGTGCACTGGCCCGACCAGTGGAACAGCCTGGGTGAACTCTGGCAGGGCTATGCGATCACCGACCAGGGCTACGGCAACTTCAAGCTGCCGCTGCTGTTCCTGGCCATGCTGCTGCCATTGATCCTCAACGGCGGTGGCGCACTCAGCGTGGACCGACTGCTGGCCGGCTCACAGCACGCCCCCGTTGGCAATGACGGCTTGGGTTGGGGCGTCAGCCTGATCGCCCTGCTGCTGCCGGTTGCCGCGCTGCTGCCCGGCATCGGCTTCGGCGGCGCCCTGCTCGGTGGTGTGCTGCTGGTGGGTTACGTACTGCGCCGTCGCCGCAACGCCTGATCCGCTTCGCCCCTTCACCGCGCTTCTTCCCTTCGTTTCCGTCGCCTTCAAGCGGCGTCCATCCCGCACGCCCCGCGTGCATTCCCAAGGAGTCACCACCATGTCTGTCTCGACCAAGAACACCCTCTCCTCCCGCCTGCCGCGCATCGGTGCCGTCGGCATCGCCCTGGCCGGTGGCCTGCTGCTGGCCGGCCAGGCCACGGCGATCCAGCCACTGGCGATCAGTGCCGTGGCCATGAGCGCCGCCGCCGAAGGCAAGTGCGGTGAAGGCAAGTGCGGGGCCAACAAGACCGCCACCGGCAAGCCCGCCGGCAAGGCCAAGGTGGCCGAGGGCCAGTGTGGCGAAGGCAAGTGCGGCGACGCCTCGTTTGCCCGCGCCGACCGCGACCACGATGGCCGGGTCTCGCGTGCCGAGTTCAACGCCGTGGCCGCCAAGCGTGCCGCCGAGTTCGACCGCATCGACACCGACCACGACGGCTACATCAGCGAGCAGGAAGCGCACGACTACCTGCGCAGCGTCTACACCGCCAACGGCAAGCCGATGCCGAAGGGCCTGTTCTCCCGCGTCGCCGATTGATCGACGTTCAACCGGCGCCGCCTCCGAGGCGGCGCCCTCTCCCTGGAGCAACCGTCATGACCCTGCCCCTGCCTTCCAATGCCGCCGGTCTTGGCCTGCGTCGTGGCCTGATCGACGAACTGCTGGCCATGCCGGCCGGTGCCATCGACTTCCTCGAAGTTTCGCCCGACAACTGGATCGGCGTCGGCGGTGCACACGGTGCAGCGCTGCGCAGGTTGAGCGAACGCCACCCCCTGACCTGCCACGGCCTGTCGCTTTCTTTGGGCGGTCCTGATCCGCTGGACCGCACCCTGCTGGCCCAGACGCGTGCCTTCCTCGACCTGCACCAGGTGCAGCTGTACAGCGAACACCTGAGCTACTGCGCTGCCGGTGGCCACGTCTACGACCTGCTGCCGCTGCCGTTCACCGCCGAGGCCGTTCACCATATCGCCGGTCGCATCGCCCAGGTGCAGGACATGCTGGGCCGACGCATCGCCGTGGAGAACATCTCCTACTACGCCGTTGCCGGCGCGGACATGAGCGAGATCGACTTCATCAACGCCGTGCTCGCCGAAGCCGACTGCGACCTGCTGCTGGACGTCAACAACGTTTTCGTCAACGCCTGCAACAATGGTTATGACGCCTTCGAATTCCTGGCCCGCGTGCCGGCCCACCGCGTCGCCTCGCTGCATGTGGCGGGCCACTTCGATGAAGACGATGGCTTCAAGATCGATACCCATGGTGCACCGGTGAAAGGCGTGGTCTGGGCACTGTTGCGCGAGGCCTATGCGCGGGTGGGCGTTCGCCCCACGCTGCTCGAACGCGACTTCAACTTCCCCCCGCTTGCCGAATTGCTGGCCGAGGTCGGGCAGATCCGCCAGGCGCAGGCCGAGGCACGTTGGCCCGAGGTGGCCCATGGCTGAGTCGCTGGCGACCCTGCAACGGCGCTGGGCCGATCATGTGCGCGACCCTGCAAAGACCGCACCCGATGGCATCGAGGCGCGGCGGATGGCGGTCTACCGCCGCCTGTGCATCGACAGCTTGGACACCCTGCTGGCCAGCAGCCTGCCGCGACTGCAGCAACAGTTGGGCACGTCGCGCTGGCGCGACATCGTGGAGCACTACTACGCCAGCCACATCTGTCACACCCCGTTGTTCCCACGGATCGCCGGCGAGTTCGCGGCCTGGCTGGCAGTGCAGGACACGCTGGCACTGCCGGGCTGGGCAGCAGAACTGGCGCACTACGAGAGCACGCAGCAGTCGCTGCACATTGAAACGCGTGACGGCGGGCGGCCGCTGCAGCGCGCTCCCGTAGGCAATGATGTGCTGGCGGTTTCGCCGTTGGTGCGGGTGCTTGGCTACCAGTGGCCAGTACATGAGGACGGGGCGCTGGAGCCGGTGTTGAGCACGGCTCCCACGCTGCTGGTGATCCAGCGCCTCGCCGATTTCAGCCTGCAGACCGAGGAACTGTCACCGCCGGCCTACGCGCTGCTGTCGGTGTTCGGTGACGACAGCGCGTCGGTGGATGAAGCACTGCAGCTGCTGTCCGAAACACATGGCGAGGCAGCGGACGCATTGCGCATTGCCTGCGTGCCTGTTCTGGGCGAGCTGTGCGCGGCGGGCGTGCTGGTCGCATTGCCTGCTTTCTGAGATTGCCGGCCAGCGGCCGGCACTACCGCCCCCCTACTTCGAGGTCTCACCATGGCTGCATCCAATACTCCCTTCCTGCACGGCTGGCGCCTGTTCGTGTCCGTGGCGGTGGTCCTGATCGCCTTCGCGCTGGCGGCCTTCGCCCTGTATCCCGATGCGGCCGAAGGCAGCCGAGCCGCGATCCGGGTCACTGCACGCACATCGTTCCTGTTGTTCCTGGCAGCGTTCACGGCATCGTCGTTCGCCAGCCTGCTGCCCAGCCCGTTCACCCGGTTCCTGCTGCGCGAACGGCGCATCATCGGCCTGTCCTTCGCGTTCTCGCACCTGCTGCATGCCATCGCCATCACCAGTTTCGGCATCCTCAACCCGGCATTCTGGCCAGCACGCTCAGCGCTGGCCAACCTCCCGGGCACGGTGGGCTACATCGCCATCCTGGCGCTGGCCATCACCTCGCATCGGGGGCTCGCCCGGCGCATGGGACCCACAGCCTGGCGTCGCCTGCACGTCACCGGCATGTGGATCATCGCGGCGGTTTTCACCTACTCGTACTTCAAGCGCGTGCCGGGCAACTTCTGGTATGCGGTGCCGTCGGCGCTGCTGTTCACCGCCTTCGTGGTGCGCTGGATCGCCAAGCGGGCGCAAGCGCTGCGTCGAAGTGCGCATGCGCGGCCGCCGCTGCGAGCGGCCTGACGGGCCGGGGTCAGATCCCTTTGCCAAAGGCGAAGGGATCTGACCCCATCATGTCGTCCCCATCAGCCGTCACGTGTGGCGCGATAGGCAGCGTAGGCATCGAGGATCTTCTGCATCCGGGCCTGCTGCTTCACACCCATCGGTGCCCGTTGCACACGCTTCAGCAGCGTCTTCCACATATATCCGGAACGGAAGAAGTACGGGCGCACCTCAAGGAAGGTCAGCACGACATCCACCGTGTTCGGATCCTGCTCAGCCAGTTGCTTCAGTGCATTGGCGTAGCCACCCGGGAACGCAAGCTGTTCATAGCGCTGGTTGTATTCCGCGCAGGCTGCCGTGTGCCGCTGCACTTCTTCCGGGCCACGCCAGCGCGCGCCAGCGGCTTCGCGGATGGCTTGGCGCAGCCGATTGATCTCGTCCGCATTGGCGCGGATCAGACGTTCCATGGGTGCGCGGGGATGGGACATGGTTCCTTCCCTGTGGTTTGTCAGGGGTCACGGGGCGCGGCGCAGGGTGATCAGGGTGATCTCCGAAGGAACGCCGATGCGTGCCGGGAAACCGGCCCACAGGCCAGCACCATTGCTCACGTACAGTGTCATGCCATCCACCTCGTAACGCCCGGACACATAACCGCCATTGGCGCGCTTCACCAGCTGGTCCATGCCAATGATCTGGCCGCCATGTGTATGCCCGGACAGCTGCAGCTTCACCCCGCGTGCGGCAGCCTCGCGTGCGTTGCGCGGGCGATGGTCGAGCAGGATCACCGGCGCGCCCGGATCGGCGCCAGCCAGCGCGGCCTCCAGGTCCGGCAGCGGCAGACCGTAGCGTGCGGCCACCGGGTCGGTGACGCCGGCAATGGTCAGCGCCGCGTCACCGCGTCGTACCTGCAGATGACTGTTCTCCAGCACCTGCATGTGCAGCGCGCGGAACGCCTGCATCCAGTCCTGATACTGCGCGTAGTACTCGTGATTGCCGGTGATGGCAATGACGCCATCCGGCGCCTGCAGGTCGGCCAACGGACGCGCGTCCTCGCGACGGGCCTCGACACTGCCGTCGATCAGATCGCCAGTGATCACGATCAGGTCCGGCTTCAGTGCGTTGCTGTCGTCCACCACCCTGCGCACCCACTCACCGGTCAGCAGGCGGCTGGCATGGATGTCGGTCAACTGCAGCACGCGATAGCCATCGAACGCGGCCGGCAAGCCGGCGATGCTCACCTCGATCTGCCGAGGCTTGGGGACGGCCATGCCCTGGCTGACGCCAAAGCCACTGACCAGCAGCGCCAGCACACCCGCCGCCGGGCGCAGCTTCGGCGCGCGCAACGCCGATACAGCACGTGGCCTGCGCAGGATGCGCGACACCAACAGGCCCGCGTCCAGCACCAGCAGGAACAGCGCCAGCAGCAGTACGGCAGTCGAACCCGTGGCCAGCTTGGCGATGGCCAGCTTCGGTATCTCCGGCGAGGCCATCGTGCCCCAGAACACGGCGACGATGCGCAGCTGCACGGCAACGCTCACCAGCAGCAGCGACAGCACGACCTTCATCCAGATGGGCATGCGTAGTGGCCAGAACAGGCGCCAGGCCACATACAGGCCCATCAACAAACCGATCGTACTCAGCACTGCAACCATCCTGGAAAGAAAGCGGGCCCGCCATGGTGACGGTTGCCGGCAGTGTTGTGTAGAGCCGGGCCCGTACCCGGCTGCTCAGGAAGCAGTCGAGCATGGCTCGACTCTACAGAGGGCCAGTCGAGCATGGCTCGACTCTACAGAGGGCCAGTCGAGCATGGCTTGTATGTTCCTCCCGGCTCCTACGAGGTATGTAGGAGCCAGGGTGGAGGGACCGTCAAGCAT